>JAPKXP010000023.1 GCA_026394745.1 Candidatus Altarchaeota archaeon | reverse complement strand
TGAGCCTTTTGGTGGATGCACCGGGTACGGCTGCGGCTCTGCTTTTGATATGAAGTCTTCAAATGGAGCATTGAATTTCTCTTTTCTATCTTTCATTATTTCCCTTGTCAGAATCCAATAAATTAACGCAAGAGAATTCTTACCCTTGTTGTTGGAAGGAACAACGAAGTCTATGTTCTTTATCCTGGTGTTCGTGTCGCATACAGCAAGCACTGTGATTCCGCTCTCAGCAGCCTCGTTGATTGCCTGCTGGTCAGCGGTCGGGTCGGTAATTACAATCAACTTCGGCTCAAAATAAGACTCTATGTTTGGGTTCGTGAGAGTCCCGGAGATGAACCTTTCGTTCACCACCTTACAGCCGACTGCCGCGCAAAACTTCTTCGCAGGCGTCCTGCCGTAAACCCTGTTGGACACCACCAAGACATCCTCAGGAGCATACTGGGAAATGAACTTTGCGGCAAGCCTAAGCCGCTCGTCAATCTTCTGCACGTCGAAGACGCAAAGCTTGTCAGGCCTAATCTTGTATATGAAGGGCCTCATGTCGCTCGTCTTGTACTTGAGCCCCACATGCACCCCGTTTGACAGGTACTCGTCAAGAGACACCAAAAGCTTTTCCTCGGTCTTCTGCTCTAATTCATCGGCGCCTCGTCTATTATCTCGCTGTGGGTTAGGAACATTCTCCTGCAGCAATACCTGCCGTACCCTAGCGAATCTAACACAGCCTTCGGGCTCTCGCCCTTACCGGTCCTCTCCACGTACTCCTCCCAATCCTGGGCCACCGGTTTACCGCACGTGAAACACCTTACTGGAATAATCATTTTGAATCCTCACCTGTATGATTTCTGCCTCTTGTGCCTCGGCCCCTTACTGCTCTGGCTTGGCTTGTGAACCTCAGTCTGCCTGTGGTCTCCTGCGATTAAAGTCCTGTCGTACTTGACGTACGCCTCAAGCAGGCCGTCGTTGCCCGTGTACTCCACCAGGCCTCTTGCTATAGAGGACGCGACCGCGTCGGCCTGGCCCATGACACCGCCGCCTTGGACCTTGGAACTTATGTCAATCTTGTTGAAATCCACGAAGTCGGACGCTATTATCATGGGCTGCCTTATTTTCTCTGCCACGAACTTTGAGTTCAACTGGTCGAGCAGGATTGAGTTGACCCTAATCAAGCCGGTGCCCGGCTTTATGGTCGTCCTCGCTATAGCCTCCTTCCTCTTGCCTGACTGGTGCACCATCTTATCGCTCATCACCAACTACCTCCAATGAACTTGCACAAATCGCCGACGGTAACGCTCCTACGGAGCGTCTTCTTTAACCCGCTCAAGTCTTCCTTCTTAAGCTTGGACAATTCGACGTCGTGATTCTTCTTTATCTCTCCGGCTGGAGCGCCAATATAGACGTTGACTCTCTTGAACGCCTCCCTGCCACGCATCTTTTCGAACGGAAGCATGCCTCGTATGGCGCGCCGGACGTACCGGTCAGGGCGCTTCTGGTGGAACGGCCCCCGGGTATAGTTGCCCTTGTTCTTTATGTCGAGCTTTTTAAGATTCTGCCTGAAGACAAGCTCCTTCTCGCCGGAAACCAGAGCATTCTCCGCGTTTATGACTACCACGTCCTCTCCAAGCAGCGCCTTCTTCGCCGCATAGGAGCATACACGCCCCAAAACCAGGCCGGATACGTCAATCAAAATCATTCTTTCAACCCATCAACTTTATTTTACTCCCTTTCGGGTTCTTCTTCATCAAATCCAGGATGCTCATGACCTCCCCGCCGGAGTCCTTAATCTTCTTTTCAGCACCCTGAGTGAACCTGAACGCCGCTACAGCGACCTTGTGACCGAGGAATCCGTCACCCAAAACCTTGCCTGGGACGATTATTGTGTCGCCGCTTGCAGTGTACTTGTCTATCTTGTACACGTTGACCTCGCGCCTGTTTCTCCGGACCCTGGAGAGCTCTTTCGCCACGGTAGCCCAAAGATTGGAGTTCTCGTTCTTAGCTAACTTCTCCACTGCCTTAATCAATTCAACCCTGCTCGGGTCCTTGAATTCAACGCTTCGCACCATTTTAACCTATTATCTTGAACGTCTATTCTTGCGGGGGACGAGGTTCGAACTCGCGCAGGCCTACGCCACACGGCCCTCAACCGTGCTCATTTGACCGACTCTGACACCCCCGCATTAAGTTGGTTTATGTCATCAGCCTACTTCGCTCTTGACTTCCTTTATTCTCTCTCCTATTCTTTCTAGCGCTTGATTCAGCAGTTCCTCAGGCTCATACTGGCCGAAGGACTCGACCATGAAGTCGTACGTGTCCTTCTCCTTCTCCTCGTATGCTGCGATGCCGGACTGCCATTTAACGTGATCCTTGCCTAAGCCAAGCTGGGCGGTCGCCTCAAACTTGAGCTTCTGCTTTTCGGTTAGCTTGACTAGCGGAATCTTTTCGTGGACTGGCTTCACATTCGGGTCAGTGGACTCCATTTCGCCGGAGTATACCGTCCTAGGGCCCGATACGTCGAGCATTAGGGTGACGGTGCACTTCGCGCAACCCTTGCCCTTGCACGAGCACTCAGCCGGCATCGTGTAAGTCTTTAAGTCGGTCGTCAGGGGAACCATTCCTATGCGGTGAGCCAACACTTCGTCGTTTAATATGGACGTGTTAGAGTAGAACGTCACCTTCTCCACTGACATGGACGGTACACCAGCTATTATCGTCCTCCTTAAAGCGTTAAGCAACTTGACGTCTACTCCGCTCACAGTGAACGTTATAATGTTGCCCTGCTTCTTGTAGTTTGTTAACTTCATACTCTCCTACCTCTCTTACCGCCCTTAGGCCTGCAGCCGTCGTGCGGTATGGGAGTAACGTCCTGTATGCGGCCTATCATTAGACCGCTTCGTGATATGGACCTTATCGCAGCCTGAGCTCCCTTGCCGGGGTACTTTGGACCCTGGTGGCCTCCTGGAGCGCGGACGAGGATGTGCAGGCCAGTGAAGCCTTTCTCCTTGACTGCTTCAGCAAGCCGGGATGCTGCCTGCATGGCTGCATAGGGGGATGACTCCTCCCTGTCTGACTTGACTATCATGCCGCCGGACTGTATGGACAACGTCTCAGCGCCGGTCAAGTCCGTCGCATGCAGTATGGTGTTGTTTTTAGATGAGTAGATGTGCAATACGCCCCATAGCTCGCTCTTCCTCGACTTCCTCTCTTCAGTCGGCTTTTCCGAAGCGTCCTCTGTCTTCTCCTCCTTGACCTCTTCGGCGGCTTTAGCCTCTACTTTAGGCTCAGCCTTCTCTTCTTTCACCGCCTTGGGCGCGGCCGCTTCACTTTCCTTCTTCTTGGACTTCTTTTTCTTTTCTTCCGTCAAAGTCGTTCACCTTGATTTTCCCAGATAGTTTGACTCCATCCTCCTCGCTCTTGAGGACGATGTAGCCTGGAACGCTGATTATTCTTGAGCCCACCGTCACGTGCTTGTGGGTTACGAGCAGTCTAGCCTGCTTTATCGTCTTGGTTAACGCCTTCTTGAAAACGATCGTCTGTAGTCTCCTCTCGAGTAGGTCGTCCACCTTTAGGGCGAGTATCTCGTCCAGAGTATTGGACTTCAGAACGCCCCACGTCGCAAGCTTCCCGACGAGGTCTTGCCTTTCCTTTAGAGCCTCATCGCCGGTTAAACCAAGAAGCTTCCTCGCATGGCGTCTTATCCTGCGGAGTTTATCCTTGGCCTTCCAAAGCTCCTTCTTGTTCTTGAGGCCGTACTTCTTGACCACCTCGTTTTCTTCGGCTATGTATTCAGCCTTCCATGGGTGCTGTGGTCTTGCGTACGTCCTCCTCTGTTTTCTTTTTCCGCCCATTTTTACTTCTTAGCTTCCTTAGACTCGGCTGGCTTTGCTGCTACGGCTGCAGTCTTCTTGCGGCTTACGCCGAGAGTTCCGCCAGTCCTGAATGAGGATCTTGTCCTCTGGCCTCTCACAGGCAGGCCTAGACTGTGCCTTACGCCGCGGTAGGACCTTATCTTCTTCTCGATGTTTATGTCCTCTCTAACCTGCATGTCGAGCGTCGGGCCGATTAGATGTAAGTTATTTCCGGTAAGCTTGTCTTTCCTGCGGTTCACCATCCATGATGGCAGGTACTTGTGCATGTTGTTCAGCTTGTCTTCTATCTCGTTTATCTGGACATCATTTAGGCTGCCTATCTTAGTCTTGGGTGGTATGCCAAGCGACGGCGCCAGCGCCCTTGATACTCTAGGGCCGACGCCCTTGACCTTCATTACAGCCCGGACCAGATCGAGGTTTCCGTTGACTACAACGCCCGCAACCCTGACTAACTGTGCTACTCCGGAGTCTACGGACGGTTTATGGGCTACGGCTGGCTTGTGCTCCTTCTTTTCTTTTTCCTTGCCGGTCTTGGGCTTTTTAGCCTTTTCTTCCTGCGCTTCAATCATTTTATGTTTTATTTCTTTCGCCGAGGTTTATGCGAGCCGATTGGCTCGCTACCCTCTAGCTCACTTCGTTCGCCGAGGTTGAGATTTGAACTCAAGTGTCCCTGAGGGGACACGGGCTCGCTTGTTTTTTGATGAACTTGATTTCAAGGCCCGCGCATTAAACCGGACTCTGCCACCTCGGCTTCATGTAATGAAGGCGAGACAAGCAACTCTTGAGTTGCGTCTGCCTCGGCATGAGCGAATGCTGAGGTGGGCGACCGAGGGTCGCATTCACCTCGGCATGAAATGTGTGATTGTGAGCTGATTTTTTCTATTGGTCGCATGCGCCTGGCATGGAGTCCAACAAGTCTCGTCAAGGGCTTTGTGGAACCCGACTAAACCCGTCCATTGCGGACGGCTGGTTCATATATAGGACGCCACCTTATATATTTATATGATTTTCCCTGTCCTAAGCGACAGTATGGAGTGTAACGCCTATTTTGTTGTTGGCCAGCGCGTGGCTTTAATCGACCCTGGCATAAATCCCCGTAGGGTTTTGGACAAGGGTCGTGAGTATAATATAAAGTTAAACTGCTTTATAAATACGCACTGTCATTTCGACCATATCGGGGCTGCTCCGGCCTTGTTGCGCATGGGTGTCGAGTCCATGGCGCACGAGCTTGATTCGGCTGCTATTGAGTCGGGGGATGATGATCTTGTTTTAGGAGGTTTGTTTGGTAAGAAGCCTTTGGAGTGTAGGATTGGTAGAAAGCTTAGGGGTGGTGATGAGGTTGATTTGGGCGGTGGTTGCGTTCTTGAGGTGGTTCATACGCCAGGGCATACTCCAGGGAGTGTTTGCCTTTATGAGCCGGTCACCAAGAGTTTGTTCACGGGGGATACTGTGTTTGCTGATGGCGTCGGTAGGACGGATTTTATGGGTGGTGATTTAGTGCAGACTGAGGAGGAGCGTAAGATGGTGTTCGGGGGGGAGGACGTTGGATAATTACCGGGCTGCCATCGACGCGAGGGGCTTGAAGCTTGACGCGGGGGCTCTCGTGGAAAGGAAGAACAGGCTTTTCGCCGAGTTGATTATGGGCAGGCTTGCGCCTATGCCGGGAGTACTTCGTCTTCTTGGCGAGTTGAGGTGTGGTGGCGTCAAGGTTGCCGTTGTTTCTTCAAGTCCGCTCGAACGGGTGAACGTGAGCCTTGAGGAGATTGGCTTGCTCATGGAGTTTGACGTTATAATTTCAGGGGACTGCTGCAGGCTAGGGAAGCCGAACCCTGAGCCTTTCCTTATTGCTGCTGAACGGGTTGGTGTCGCGCCTTCAGAGTGTGTTGTCGTGGAGGACGCTGAGGCTGGGGTAAAGGCGGGGAAGGCTGCCGGGATGAAGGTTGTTGCTGTGAGGAGCCCGAATACTTTCGGCCAGGATTTGAGCGGCGCAGACGTTATCGTGGATTCGATGGAGCGGGTTAATTTGAAGTTGATGGGGGGTTTGTGATGGATTTTAGGTATTTCATGCCTACGGACGTGAGGTTCGGCTGCGGCTCATTGAAGGAGCTTGAAGGGGTTGTCGAACAATTTAACCCCGGTAAGATTTTGGTGTGTTTGGGCGGCGACTCCATGAGGAGGACTGGAGTTCTCGACAGGGTCAAGGCCATACTGGGGGAGTGTGAAGTGGTTTTGTTTGACGACATCGAGCCTGACCCGCTGACAAAGAGCGTGGACGACGGCGTGAAGAAGGCTTCAGGGTGCGGGCTTGTTGTTGGCCTTGGGGGAGGCAGCGTACTTGACG
>JAPKXP010000112.1 GCA_026394745.1 Candidatus Altarchaeota archaeon | reverse complement strand
ACACTGAAGGCAAGATGCCTGTGTTGAACATGACCGAGAATACTTTCTTCAGCTAGAGCCTGACCCTGTCCACGAGATAGTACGTGACGTCGCCTTCCTCATCCACTATCGCATAAATCATGTCCTTGTTCACGTTCTTTGCAAGTCGCAGGGCTCTTGCCATCTCCGGGAAGCTGCACGTGTACTCCTCAGGAACAACGTGGACGAGCTGCTTGGAGTGCTTTTCGCTCACGTCTTTCGTGCCCCTGTCGTATATCCTAAAGTCCGTGCCGAACTTGAGACCAGTCTTTACCAGAAGGCCCCTGTTCCGCAGGTCCCTGAAGACCAGGAACTTGTTGTAGAATTCGTTCTCATGCTTGCCGCCTACCTTCACAAGCTCCTCAAAAGAAACCTTCTTGTCTGCCTTGACGACATCCAGCTTCTCGCTCTCCACAAGGTAGCAGGCCTCGATAAGAGAGATGAAGAACTGTTTACCGTCCTCCTCTCCGAAGCCGCGCTCCTTAAGCTGACTCTTGCTGTCGCTGTCCCCCACAAGGACTTTCGTACCGGAAAGAATCCCCACGGCCATGTTGAATACATTAAACTACTTATTATTTAATATAATGCCGGCGGGTTTATAGACTGAAAAACCTTTAATTAACCCGATGATTGTATTAGGACTTGAGGGCACAGCCCACACGCTCGGCGTAGGTTTGAATGACGGAAAATTCAATGTCCTAGCTGACGTCCGGAAGAGCTATGCTCCAAAGAAGGGCGGAATCCACCCGCGGGACTCGTCCCAGCACATGGTCGACAACATGAGGCCTGCATTGGATGCGGCGCTAGAGCAGGCTAAACTGACAATGGAGGACGTAGACCTAATCGCGTTCAGCCAGGGGCCTGGCCTCGGCCCGTGCCTTAGGACTATAGCGACCGCTGCAAGAACACTCTCGCTAGCCTACCATAAACCGGTTATCGGAGTCAACCACTGCATAGCACATATCGAAGTAGGCAACGTGCTCTCCGGATTCAAGGACCCGCTAGTGCTCTACGTCAGCGGCGCAAACAGCCAAGTCATAAAGCTGAAGGACGGCAGATACAGGGTCTTCGGCGAGACGCTCGACGTCGGCATAGGCAACATGCTCGACAAGTTCGGGAGAGAAGCCGGCCTTTCGCATCCAGCAGGACCCAAGATTGAGGAGCTCGCGAGGAACGGAAAAAACTTCATTGAACTTCCTTACGTCGTCAAGGGCACTGACCTGTCGTTTTCCGGAATGCTCACGGCGGCATTGCAGAAGTTCGAGAAGGGCGTTCCGCTCGAAGACCTCTGCTACAGCATACAGGAGATCTCCTTTGCGATGCTCTGCGAGGTGACTGAGCGAGCTCTAGCTCACGTGAAGGCAAAGGAAGTGATTCTCACAGGCGGCGTCGGAAACAACAAGCGCCTGCAGGAGATGGTACGTTTAGTCGCCGAAGAACACAACGCCAAATTCAGCTTTCCAGCGAAGTACATGGGCGACAACGGCGTGATGATAGCGATGCTCGGCCTTAAAATGCACGATGCGGGAGTCCGGATGGGAATCGAAGATACTGTCGTAAAGCAGAGTCAGAGGACCGACGACATTGAAGTCGTCTGGTGAATTTAAGCAAGCGCCGTAATAGTAATCTATATAACTAAAATACGGAGGGTCTCTTATGGCAACCAAATACGATGATGTCAGCGGCATGTTTTCGTCTTTGTTCAAGTCCGGGGTAGGATTGTTCGTCGGTTTCATCCTCCTTATCGTCGTCTTATCGGTAGTCGGCGACATACTCGTTATCATACCAGCAGGATTTGTAGGCGTAGACTACACGGCATGGGGTGGAATCAGCATGAATTCAGTCCGCAATCCCGGATGGAGCTTCAAGCTACCATTAGTCCAGTCAGTCTACCTAGTGCAGACTGCGAGAGACACGATAAACCTGCACCCCGGCGGGGACGACATAGCGATATCAGCCCCGACAAAGGAGGGCCTTATCGTCACTTCCGACGTTTCAGTGCTCTACAAGACGAGGGCATCAGCCGCGCCGTCAATCGTGCAGGAGCTTACCACAGAATACCGTAAAGGCACTTTGATTCCTGAGATACGCGCCGTCATAAGGGAAGTCACAGGCAACATGTCCGTGACAGACATATACGGCCCAGGCAGGGAAAGGCTCCAGCAGGAGTCGTTCGTGAAGCTGAAGCCGCTGTTCGAGAAGGACGGATTCATAATCGAGGACGTGCTAGTCCGGGAAGTCGCAATGCCAACCGACATAGCCAGCGCGATAGAAGACAAGCAGGCCATGGAACAGCAGGCATTCAAGAAACAGTACGAACTGGAGCTTACGCAGAAGGAGGCCGAGCGGCTGAAGATTCAGGGCGAGGGAATCGCAAACCAGCAGGTCGCGATAGCAGAAGGCGAGGCTAAGGCCAAGATTGCGATTGCCAGAGGGGAGGCTGAATCCAAAATCATAGTAGCTAAAGCCGAGGCCGAGGCGCTGAAGACGGTAGCAGACACAATCAAGGCGAACCCTAACGCATACAGCTTCAAGCAACTTCAGATAATGGAGGAGCTCTACACGAACCCGAACACGAACTTCGTAGCGCTACCATCAAACCAGATGATATACCAGCTGCCTGAAAGCGTCGGCAAACAGTGAAAATGCAGGAGAAAAAGGGAAGACAGTCCAAGCAGGACGCCAGGGTAGAGCCCGTCAAGGCAGCATCAAGCGCTGAAAAGCTTATCGATGCAGTCTCCATGAGCAAATGGAGTGACTTCGAGACTACTGAGAACATCAAAGTCCCTGAAAAGCTGATCGACCAGGTCATCGGCCAGGAGAAGGCGGTCGACACCATACGCAAGGCCGCCAAACAGAGGAGGCACATACTCCTCATCGGCGACCCCGGAACCGGGAAGAGCATGCTCGCGAACGCCATGGCCGAACTACTGCCCTGCGAGGCGCTCGTCGACATCCTGTCCATACCAAACCTCGAGGACGAGAACAACCCGAAGATAAAAGTCTTCCCAGCAGGCGAAGGCAGGAAGATAATCAAGGCAGAGCGCGAGAAGGATGTGGACGGCGGGAGAGACGGCGGAGGCAGAGTCCTGACGATGCTGCTACTGTTCTTCGTTCTCCCGCTTACGGCCTACATGTTCGGGCTGATAAAAGATGGCATAGTCATAGCGGCTTGGATGGGATTCGGCATAATATTCTTCCTGCTGTTCGGAGTCAACATCCGCGGCATGATGGGCTCAACAAAGACGTTGATTCCCAGGGTCATAGTCGACAACGCCGAGAGGAAAAAGATGGCTCCGTTCTACGACGGCACAGGCGCCCACGCAGGCGCGCTCCTCGGCGACGTAAAGCACGACCCGCTTCAGACCGGCGGACTCGGAACCCCAGCGCACCTTCGCGTCGTCGCCGGGCTAATCAACAAGGCCAACAAGGGCGTCTTGTTCATCGACGAGGTCGGGGCGCTCGGGAACTCGCAAATCGACCTTTTGACTGCGATGCAGGAGAAGCAGCTTTCAATAACCGGAAGGAGCGAGATGAGCTCAGGCGCGATGGTCATAACAGACCCGGTTCCATGCGACTTCATCCTCGTGGCGGCAGGCAACGTGCACGTCGTAGAGAACATGCACCCCGCACTACGCTCCAGAATCAGGGGCTACGGCTACGAGGTGTTCATGAAAGAGAACATAGACGACACAGACGAAAACCGGAAGAAGTTCGTGCAGTTCGTCGCTCAGGAAGTCAGGAAGGACGGTAAAATCCCGCACTTCACAAAAACGGCAGTGGAAGAGATAATCAAGGAAGCTAAAAGGAAGGCTGGCATGCGCGACAAAATCACCCTCCGGTTCAGGGAGATTGGAGGGCTCATCCGCGCTTCAGGCGACATAGCCAGCGAAAAGAAGCACAAGTACGTGACGACCGAGGATGTTCTCGAAGGCAAGAAGTCAGCAAGGACAATGGAGCAGCAGGTCGGCGACGTAATACTAGAACGCAAGAAGGAATACAACATACTCATAACGAGCGGAGAGAAGGTGGGGCGCGTCAACGGCCTTGCAGTATTCGGCGAAGGCGGAACGGTCCTACCAATCGTCGCCGAAGTCGCTCCAGCCCAAAGCAAGGAGAGCGCTAGAATCTACGCGACAGGAAAACTCGGGGAGATTGCCAAAGAGGCGGTCACCAACGTCTCCGCGTTGTTCAAGAACGTAAGCGGGAAAGACATCTACAAGCACGACATACACATACAATTCCTCCAGACCTACGAGGGAGTGGAAGGTGACTCCGCATCAGTGAGCGTCGCAGTCGCAGTCATATCCGCCATCGAAGGCGTGGGCGTAAAACAGGAAGTAGCAATGACCGGCTCGCTCACAGTCAGAGGCGAAGTCCTGCCGGTCGGCGGCGTAACCCAGAAAATAGAAGCCGCAGCCGAAGCAGGCATGAAAGAAGTCATAATCCCGGAAAGCAACATGAAGGACGTCCTCCTAGAGAAAAAATACGAAGGCAAAATAATAATAAGGACTGCGAAAACCCTAATCGACGTCCTCAAATACTCCCTAGTCGACGGCTCCGAAATAATAAAAAAGATGGAGAAGATAGTCGACTGAGTAACTAAAGCGTCAAAGTTCAAAGCGAACACTTTTACAACGCACTCTGTGGGCTGGCTTTTTAACGAAAACTCTCATTAATTACGTACCAAAATGGACCTAGAAGAACTACCTGGAGTAGGCGAAACCATCGCCGAAAAACTCAGGGAAGCAGGATACGTAAGCATCGAGGCGATAGCCGCAGCCGCAGTCGGCGAGCTCGTTGACGTCGGCCTCGGCGAAGCCAGCGCCAAAAAAATAATCAACGCAGCAAGAGACTCACTACAAATGGGCTTCGAATCCGGCCTGGAAGTACTAGCAAAAAGAGAGCAAATAGGAAAACTCTCCACCGGCAGCAAGGAGTTCGACAAACTATTCGGCGGCGGCATAGAAACCCAAGCCATAACCGAGATGTTCGGTAAATTCGGCTCAGGAAAAACCCAAGTCGCACACCAACTCGCAGTCAACGTTCAACTACCCAAGGATAAAGGCGGCCTGGAAGCCGGCGCAATATACATCGACACCGAAAACACGTTCCGCCCCGAAAGAATCCAACAGATGTCAAAAGCCCTGAAACTCGACCCTAAAGAGGTTCTAGGAAACATCCAAGTCGCAAGGGCATACAACAGCGACCACCAGATGCTCCTCGCAGAAAAAGCATCAGAGCTAATGCAGGAGAAGAACATAAAACTAGTCATAGTAGATTCGCTAATCGCGCACTTCCGTGCCGAATACACGGGCAGGGGCACGCTAGCCTCAAGACAACAAAAACTGAACCGCCACATGCACACCCTCCAGCGGAAGATAGCGGACCTGCACAACGCAGCAGTCATGGTGACAAACCAAGTCATGGCACGCCCGGACATCATGTTCGGCGACCCCACAACCCCCGTAGGCGGCCACATCGTAGGCCACCACTCCACCTTCAGAGTCTACCTCAAGAAGGGCAAGGCAAGCAAGAGGATTGCCGAAATGATAGACAGCCCCAGCATGCCAGACGCAGAATGCGTTTTCGAGGTTTTGACTGACGGAATACGCGACGCTAAATGATATAAAGGATGATTCCGATATCTATAGCATGAGAAACATCACCGTCGAATTCGTAGACTCCGTTCCCGTGGCGAAACAAGACGTCGAGCTTGTGGAACGTAAGGGTATCGGACACCCAGACAGCATCTGCGACGGCCTGGCTGAAGCAGTAAGCCGCGCACTCTCCAACGAGTACGTGAAGCGCTACGGCCACATCATGCACCACAACACCGACCAGGTGGAGCTCGTCGGCGGCAGGAGCAGTCCATTATTCGGTTCCGGAAGCGTCATCAAGCCAATCTACATCCTCTTGAGCGGCCGCGCAACGACTGAAGTCGATGACGAATTTATTCCAGTCGGCGACATCGCGATTAAGGCTGCCAGGGATTACTTAAGACAGAATTTCCCGCACATAGACGTTTCTTCAGGCGTGACTGTAGACCAGAAGATTGGTCTAGGCTCAACAGACCTAAGGGATGTGTTCGGTCGTACTGGAATGCCCAAGTCCAATGACACGTCATTCGGCGTAAGCTACGCTCCGTTCTCACTGACTGAGGAGCTCGTCTACAAGACCGAGAAGTACATCAACGGCGTGATGAAGAAGAAGATTCGGGGCAGCGGCGAAGACGTGAAGGTGATGGGCGTCAGATATAAGAACAAGATTACTTTAACTGTCGCTAACGCGATGGTTTCACGCCACATCAAGAACATCAAGGAGTACGAGGTTGTCATGGCAGAGGAAAAGAAGCTTATACTCGACAGCATCGCAGGCATAACAGACGAAAAAGTCGTCGTCGACATAAACACCGCAGACGACTACCGCGCAGGCTCAGTATTCCTGACTGTTACTGGTACGAGCGGCGAGATGGGAGACGACGGAAGCGTAGGCAGAGGAAACCGCGCGAACGGTGCCCGAGACATAGCAAACGAAGGAGCGGAGCAGGTGTACGTGCGGCTGATGAGCCAGATCGGGAAGCCCATCGACCAGCCGCTCTGCGCGGACATCCAGGTAGTGGGCGACAGGAAGATTGAAAAGAAGGCAAAAGAAATAGCGGACAAGTGGCTCGCCGACATACAAAAGATGACGCAGCTTTGCCTCACAGGAAAAGCCGAATGCTTCTAAATGCCGTAATAAAGTCAAATATAAGCCACACCACGGATTAGTAAATGATGGCTCGCCTAAAGCAAGGCACTAAAATAGCGATTATCCTACTTCTCATAGCGTCTCTTTCAAACACAACCCTCGGATGGCAGCAGTGTCCACCCGGCCGCAGCTGGGAGGAAAGCGTAGGCAAGTGCGTCGATTACGTGTGCATGTACGACAACGTCAACTGTAAAAAGAACGTCGAACTGACTAAGGAATGCGTCAAACCGCCGGACGACCCCCTATGCCCGAGCATGCACTACTGCGTCCGCCCCAACATACCCTGCCCAGGCGAAGTTTCGACGACATCAACCTCGACTACAACCACAACGACACTACCTAAAGAGTGGGCTCTGAAAGGGAGGATAACCGACGGCCACGGGAATCCCCTGCCATACATGACAGTCACTGCCGACATGCCGTTGAGCAGCCAATACAACGAAACGAACGAGAACGGGAGCTACGTCATACAACTAGGAAAATTCCACTACAACAAGACCAACCCCGTGAAGATTACTCTAACAGCCGAGTTCTCCTACTTCAGGAACGAAAAAAACTATTTCACAGTCAATCACGGAATATCCCTGGGCGGCGGCCTCATGGGGGTGTCGACTCCCGAGTCATTCAAAAAGGAGTTCAAGCTCAGGGAGGAGCAGGACCTTGCGCAAAACATAGACCTGAAGATTAATGCTCCCGCAGGAGTCAAAACCTTGACAGTCAACGACACTAAAATAGAATCCACCGTAAAACTATCTGAGGTGGAGAACATAGCAGCCATATACCGCCACATGCACGAGGCAGTGGACTTTTCAATAAAAAATCTCAAGGCTAACATAGACTACAACCTCCCAGTCAAGGCGGTCATCGGAGACAGGAGGATCGACCCCAGCGGGCAAAAGACATACTACAGCTCAAATGACGCCTCGGTGGCGATAGGACTCTCCGACAGCGCCTACGGCTCAACAAACAAGCCGAAAAACAGGGAATACCACGAGTTTGCACACCACCTCATGTACGCGTCCTACGGCGGCTGGCCTGACGGATTCACCCTGGCTGGCAGCCGAAACCACGCAGGGTACATCAACCCTTCTACCGGCGACTCCTTCGTCGAAGGCTTCGCCGAATTCATGACCCTGGCAATCTCAGACTACCGAGGCGACCGCGACCCTGAGCACTACGCCAGCTTCGGCAGCATGGAAAACAACTACCGCAGCTGGGACAGCACCGGCGCCGCAGAAGAGTTTGCCGTATGCGGCGTCCTATGGGACCTCTACGACAAAAACAACGACCAAGGCGACACGGTGACGCTCAACCTAAGCCAGATGTGGCCGATACTAAAAGTGAAAAGGAAGAACTTCTACGAATACTACACCGCATTCAGGACGGCATTCCCCGGCAAGGCGGACGCCATAGACAAAATCTTCATAGAGCACGGATTCTTCGCTGACACAGGCGAAGGAAATCACGCTCGCGACGCATTCGAGCCTTACAGGGACAGCCCGCCGCCGGCAAACAACAGCATGTACGAAGTCGGAGAATTCTTCGTGGACTACGGCGTTCCGGACAACCGCACTCAAATGGCATACAACGCCGGCGAGAAAATCGGCAAGGCATCCAACTACGAAAGACCCCTCCGGGAGACCGCAGGCTACATACCCAAGGCGTTCATAAAAGTACCTGACACAGAGGTCCACTACTACAAGGTCTCCGTACACTACAACAACCCTGCGGACGGCAAAGACTACGAGTACGACACTGAAGTACGGCAGGGACTACTCTACCTCATGCCCCTTCCAGACGACGTCGACGCAACCCTAACAGTCAAACCCGACTCGCAAGACTACACGGCGCAGCAAACATATTCAATAACGACCAAGGAATACCGGCAAAAATACTACTCCACGCCAGACAACCAAAACTACTTCGACACCCACACATTCAACCTAAAACCCACTGGAACGCACAAAGACCAACCCTACAACACGCCAGAAAACACAACATTGCAATGGAACACGGACCTCGGCCCAGACACAAAAACACAAGGCCAAACACCAACAACATGCTGCTTCCCAGCAATATCAATACTAATAACGGCACTAGCCGCCGCAATAATCAAATCATAATTGTTCCGGTTTTTCCCTTACTATCCCTATCGTGTTTTTTAACGTCGCTGTTTAATCTTTTGTTATGGACTTGCGTTTTGTCGTCGTGTTGGCTGTTTTGGGTTTGTGCGTGCTAGGATTTGTTTTTTCAGGATGGAGTCCATCTCCCCCAGTTTCATCTACTCTACCCATGCCTACGCTGCCTCCGGGAGGCGGCTGCGGCGAGTGTCCTATGCTCTCATCGCCCGCGCCCGGCTGGTGCGTTAACGGCACCATAATTCCCGGCGTCGTGGACGAGTGCGGGTGCGCCAGCCCTCCAAGGTGCGACGAGGGCTTGAGCGTCGTAGAGGCTAACAACCGTTTCGCGCTCGAACTGTACAAGAAGCTTGGCGGCGGGAACGTTTTCTTCTCCCCGTTCAGCGTTTCCGCGGCTTTGGCGATGACTTTCGAGGGCGCGCGCGGAGGGACCGCCGATGAGATGATGGCAGTCCTGCACCTGCCGGCTGACGATGCGGCGCGTAGGGAAAGCTTTAAGTCTCTTTTTTTGGGAATCAATTCCGTAAAGTCCGGATACCAGCTTTACACCGCGAACGCGCTGTGGCCTCAGAAGGATTATCTCTTCCGGGGCGAGTACGTGCAGGTGGTCAGGGAATATTACGGCGGCGAGGTGTCAGCCTTGGACTACGTCGGCGACGCTGAGGGTTCGAGGAAGACGATTAACTCGTGGGTGGAGGACAAGACTAACGACAAGATTCGGGACTTGATTCCCGCCGGCGCGTTGAATCAGATGACGCGCCTAGTTCTCACCAACGCGATATACTTTAAGGGCACTTGGCTTAAGCAGTTTAACGCCGACGAGACTAGCGTGCAGGACTTCACCGTCTCCCCCGGAAAGACCGTGAAGGCCGAGATGATGAGGCGTACTGGGAAGGATGCGGTCTTCAACTACGCCGAGACTGACGAGCTTCAGGCGTTGGAGCTTTTGTACGACGGCAACGAGACTTCCATGCTTATCCTCCTGCCTAAGGGTTCAATATCGGATATGGAGGATGCACTTACGTTGGAAAAGATTCAGGCTGTCAGGAGTATGCTACATTCCGGGCAGGTTAACGTGTACATCCCTAAGTTCAGGCTTGAGACGCAGTACTCCCTGCCGCAGAAGCTTTCTGCGCTTGGCATGCGCTCTGCCTTTGACCCGGGCGCCGCAGACTTTTCCGGCATGGACGGCTCGAGGAATCTTTACGTGAGCGACGTGATACACAAGGCTTACGTGGACGTGAACGAGGAGGGTACTGAGGCTGCGGCGGCTACTGCGGTTATTGTCGCCCTCACTTCAGTGCGCCCGCAGACTGTTTTCAATGCAGACCATCCGTTCGTGTTCGTAATACAAGATAGGAAGAGCGGGAACATATTGTTCATGGGCAGGTTGGAGAATCCAGTGCAATAGTGTGTTTTATTATTGCACATTGTTTTATATACCCCCCTTTTTTATGTGCGTTAACGTTGAACTATCTAATCACACATCCACACCCAGAAATATCCTCACAACGTACCCTATGACAAAAGTCAACCCTGAAAACCCAAGACTAATCGCCGCCATCTCCAAAAACCTCCTCTTGAAATTCCACCCCTTTGCCACTGAAATATAGTACGTGAAGAAGAGTATTATCAAAACCGCGCAGGAATCAGTAAATAATCGTGCTGTCTGGTCTCTTGCTTACAGCATCATCGGAGTCTCTTTCTCGTATTTCTCGAATTCTTTAGGGAATTTCTTACCGACCTCCTCCTCTTCCTTCCTTGCCAGCTGGACGTAGGAGTAGGCTAGAATAGGAAACATGGCTATTATCAGCACCGTCGGCCAGTGTATCAGCCAGCCGAACGCGACCATCAGGATGCCGAGGTACTGCGGGTGGCGCGAGTACTTGTAGATTCCCGTCGTGGTGAGCTCGTTCTTGTTCTTGTATATCTCCCGCCAGCCCAGTATTATGAGTATAAGTCCCATGACCGTTACGATACCGCCTATCATCATCATTGTCGATAGCTTGTACCAAACCCCAAGAAAGCTGAACGAGACGGTATACAACGGCCTGTAGTCAACGTCAACGACCCCAAAATAGTTGGATACGAAGTATGCCGTAAGCGGGAACCCGTACATCTCGGCGAACAATGCGATTATGAACGCGGAGTATATTCCCTTCGAACGCCAGTCGACCCGCCTTCTGTAAGAGACTAGGACTAGAAACAAGCCGAAGAAGACTATGTTCATGGCTGCGATATCCCACCTGCCACTGAAGATATAGCGCAGCCCCTTACCCCCGCTAAGCCACAGGAAGTGTTCGAACAATGAGGGCAACAGCAGCACGAGAGCCAGACACAATACCGTTAAGTATGCCATGCGGTAGGTTTTCATCGTAATCAAACAGTTTTGATGTAATAGCGAATTGCCTAAATAATTGAACTTTTTTTATTAGGCAATTCGATATATGCAATCACTTAAATTTTTACTTTTAAAAAATCAAATGTGATTGCATATAATAAAGGGAGTTAAAGCATTTAACTTTAGGGAGTCATCAATTGTTTTTTTAATCCCATGCTGCAATAAATAGAACATGACAAAGCAAAGAAAGAACAGTTTCCGGGACCGTCAGAAGCTGAAGAAGCGGATGAAGGCTAGGAAAGAAGGCAAGAGGGGTTCTTACGGGGCTGCGAAGAGGTAGTCCTTTTCTGGAGTGGTTGCGGGCAATCCTTCTTCTTACGGGTTCAGCAGCACTACTGATATGTTCAGTAATGTCGCGTAGCTCACCCATAGCAGGTACGGTGCGAGCAGCGCGGCCGCGGTTTTCGAGGTTTTCCGGAATTCTATGATTGTCGCCAGGATTGCTGTCCACAGCATTACTATCACTACGACGCCTGCTGGAGGGGACTTGAGGCCGAAGAATACCACCGACCATAAGGTGTTTAACACTAATTGTATCGCAAAAGCAAGCCTTGCTATGTTTCCTGAAAAACCGCGTTTCCAGACGATGTAAAGCGATACTCCCATCAGCAGGTAGAGTGCGGTCCAAACTGGCGCGAAAACCCAGTTCGGCGGCGTGAAGAACGGCTTATTCAAGCCGGCGTACCAAGTCGGGATGGCGGATATGGCGAATATCGAGCCTACTACCCCCGCGAGCTCGCAGACTAGCACGCATGCGATAAGCTTTACGATGTCATCGAGTTTGAAGCTTGTTCTTTCCATGGGGCAATGGACATACCGTCTTCTATTCTACGCTTTTGCGATTGCCGCCGTGAGTAGTGTTACCAATGGCACCACGATGGAGATGCAGCAGCAACCAGCGCCTTCGTTGTCTGGCTGGCTTGCGCAGTCCTGGTATTCCGTGCTGCATGGCAGGCATTCTTCAATACATTCCTGCTTTAGGTTTTGTGTGCTGCCTACGTCGCAGACTAAGTCGCCCTTGTTGTCGTAGTCCGTATGGGAGCCGCAGTTTTCGCAGCATGTTGTTATGCATTCGTCATAGTTTGTCTCGCATTGCTGGCTTGCTGCCTGCGCGATGCCTGCGAGCAGTAGTATCAAGAACGCCGGAAGTATTTTATTTTTCATTTGGATTCACCCTTAAATATTTCTCTGTGCTAGGCTAAAAATATCGGTTTTTATCTTCAATTACAATACTTCTTTATGCGTTTGGTTTTTGTGCTTGTCATCCTCCTTGTTTTTTTCGGTGGTTGCATCTGCTGTGGGACTCCAGATGGCGATGATACTACCGTATCGACGCTGAAATCGTCTACGACCACTTTGAAGCCGAAAGTCTGGGACTGTAATGCGTTGGATTCTAATTCAAGGGACGTTTGCTTTTGGAAGAAGGCTTTGTGGAGTGATGATGTTTCGCTTTGCGAAAAGACCAGCGACAACGCTAATGCTGCATGCAGGGCGACTTTGCTGAAGCAGCCTTCTTTGTGTAATGAATACGGGAATGCCGACGACCGCGTGATATGCAATGCTGTTTCGAGGAACGAGCCGTCCAGGTGCGAGGGCATGAGTAATGACCGCGGCAGGTACGTTTGTTATCAGTCCGCGTTCGGCTTGTGGAAGAATCTTGACGGTTGCGGTATGTTCTCCAGCAACAAGACTCAGTATGATACTTGTCGTGTGATGGTCGAGAACTATGTGTGATTTAATGTGTAACAGTATTACACTAATATAATCATGGTACTAACGACAATGTGCTATTAAATTACACACTAACCAACTCAAAATCAGCTTCAGCTTAATCTCTAAGACGCTTTTTTCCAGATACTGAGTATAATCTACCATGGCACTACACCCCCCTAAAGAATCCTCCGCAGGATTCGAAGGATTACCTCCTAAAGAATTAAACCCCGAATTAATGAAACTCAGGGCAGACTTGAATGAGGTCGGCAGGCTCATCGGAGAGGCTATTTTAAAGCAGGAATCTTTGGGGCGTCCACTAAACGTGTTGTTCACCGGCCCTCCAGCATCCAAGAAGTCGACTCTCGTCGCAATCACGAGGCATCTCATGGAGTCTTCAGGCCTGAAGGTGGAGAAGGTGAAGGATGGGAGGCCGAGCGAGATAGGGTATACCAACATGCAGAGCGAATACTCCGGCCCACGGAAGGGCACGCACGTCGTCGTATACGAGACCACGACCCAGCTCCCGAAGAACATGGACGAGATTGACGTTTACGTGGAGCTTTCCGGAGACCCCGCAAGAAGAGCCTTACGTCTTGCCGACAAGACCGGCAGCTACGAGTTCGCGCAGATTGCAGTATCAGGACCGCAGAAGGCGCAGCGTTCCCCAGTACGCCAGCCGGACATCGTAGTCAACACGGACTCCATCACAATCCAGATGGAGCAGGATGGTTTGGTGACGCGGTTCATCCAGGAAGG
>JAPKXP010000180.1 GCA_026394745.1 Candidatus Altarchaeota archaeon | reverse complement strand
CTTATGAACTCGTCAGAATCAGCGGAATACTCGAAAACCATGATATTTTTGCCGAGAACCTTACGAAGCCGCTCTATATTACACACCTTCTTGCCGACGGCAAGACCGACGTCACCCTTCTCAACGACAAAACCCATGACGTCGCCGTCCTGGACGCAGTCATTGACTTTCGCCCCAGTCATGGACTCGACCATATTGATGAGCTTTATCTCATCAGACGAAAGCCGTATTTTGTTCACTCTGCTTTAGAAAGAATCACTTTATCGCCGCAGCAGATATCTGGTAGGGTTTACCGCATATCGAGCCGAGTTCGACACTTGATTCAGGAATCACGTCAACTGGCGTGTTCGATAGGGCGCAGTAGTAAAGAATCGAGTCCTTTTCCTTCTTCGGGCAGGTGCTGCTCAACAAGACATGCTGGAGACCGCCAGTCAACAGCGAGTTTATTATCTCCTGCGACCCGGTGTCGGCCCTGCCTTCAGACACGGCCTTTACTATCTTTTCCCTGATATCAGTCATCTAAATCAACCTCCCTTTTCTCCTCATCCTTCTTCTTTTTCTTTTCCTTCTTCCCCTCGCCCTTTCCTGCGAAAAGCTCCGGCTTGACGGCAAGCTCGACGGTCCCCGTACCCACGGGAATCGGCTGGCCGATGATGATATTCTCAGCCACGCCCGCGAGCGGATCTATCTCGCCGTACAAAGCCGCATTTAGTATGTGCTTCTCAGTCTCCTCGAACGCAGCCCTCGCCAGAACCGAACCTTTGGATCCGCTGATACCCTGCCTTCCGACAGCCTGAATCTCGCCTGTGGCAGTCATCCTGTCGGCAAGAAGCATGATGTGCCTTACGTCAACTTCCAGATTCTGGTCGGCGAGAACCTTCATAGCCTCCTCGATTATAGCGTTCCTTGCAGCCTCAACGCCCAAAGTCTCGGCAATCTGGAATATGTCGTTCGTAGTAGTACGAATCTTGTCGACGCCCGGAATCGCCATAATCTGCTTCAAGTTAGAACCCTCGGCGTAAATCATGTACTCTTCACCACCGCTCTTCCTTATGAAAGCGCGCCTTATGTCCTTTATGCCGCGAAGCCTCTTCTTGGATAGCCTGTTCTTGATCTTCTGAACCTCGGACGGCGTCTCGCACTCTATCACGAACTCGTCGCCCCACTTTGAAACGCCCTCGATGGACTTCAAAAACTCCACCGCGTCAACGTCATTAGTCTTCACCACAACCTGGTTCTTGCTCAACCGCACATGAACCTCGGAAACGTCCTTCATCAAGACCTCACGAAGCTGCTGCGCAATCTCGTCAGCGTCCTTCTTGGTCTTGTTGTGCTCCTCGTCCAAGTAAATCGCAGTAATAGAATTCTTCGGAGAACGCTTCGCGTCAATGATTTCAATAAGCCTTGGAAGACCCAGGGGAACGCTAAGCTCGACCACACCCGCGTAGTGGAACGTCCTTAAAGTCATCTGAGTTCCAGGCTCGCCTATGGACTGCGCGGCAATCGTGCCCACAGCCTCACCTGGCGTAATCAAAGCCTTATGGTAGGCTTCGACAAAAGCCTTCTTATCCTTCTCAGACTTGAATCCATCAAGCTTCTCTTGAATTGACGATGGTAGTTCTAAATCCATTTTCACTTGAACCGTTTAACGTATCCGCCCCTCATCGGGTCGATGCCATCCTCGCCGTAGAGGAACTGAACGATAACTCCGCCGTCGCCGCGGACAGTCCTGTCCGGGTAGACGAC
>JAPKXP010000132.1 GCA_026394745.1 Candidatus Altarchaeota archaeon | reverse complement strand
ACCTGGAAGTGGACGTACTGCGTCTCCCACGCGCCCCATCTTCCGGTTGGCTTTCTCCTTCTCCTGCCTATGCCCTTCTGGGCTTGGACGTGGATGATCTTCATCTTGTCTGGGTTCAAACCCTTGAATTCGGCGTTGGCTTGGACGTTCTTGAGTACTCCAATCACGTACTTCGCCGCCTTCTGCGGGTACTTCGCAATCTTCGGGGTGTTGCCTTTCCTGTGGCCGATGTCTTCTTGGAACCTCTTGTACGGTATGGCAGCCTTAAGCTCCGAAACCTTACCAATATACTCTAAGGCCTTTGACAGCTTCATACCCCTAATCTTGTCGGCTATCATGACTGCGTCCTTGAAGGACATGTTGATGTCCCTCCCCATGGCCTTCACGACCTTTGTCTCGTCCTCTGGTTTAACGGAATAATCTAGTTTCATTCTAACTTTACTTTACTGGAACGAACATTGAAGACTTTGTCGCTCCGACGCCTGGTGCGCCGTGCTTGATTGGCTTCCTTGTTAGCGTGAACTCGCCGAGGTAGTGTCCTATCATCTCCGGCTGGATGTCTACTAGCGTGAATTCCTTGCCGTTGTGGACTCCTATCTTGCTGCCTACCATCTCAGGCAGTATCGGCATCTCCCTGCAGTGCGTCTTTAAGGTCTTGCCGTCGCCTGACTTCTTGTTTTTCCTTACTCCGGCGAGAAATTTCTTCTCCTGCTCGTTTAAGCCTCTCCTCATCTTCCTCCTTATCCTTGAAGGCAGAAGCTTCCAGGCGGAGTGCTCCTTGAAACTGTGGTTGGTCTGCCAACGTGCGGGTGTCCCCCTCCGCCGTGCGGGTGGTCCATCGCGTTCATTGACGTTCCTCCAACTCGCGGGTACATCTTGTTCCTTGCTTTCTTCTGGTACCATCGCTGGCCTGCGTGAATCATCGGCTTGTCCTTCCTTCCGCCTGCAGCGATTCGTCCTACGGTCGCGTAGGCGTTGCTTTTCACGAAAATCGTTTGCTTGGAAGGCAGTCTGATTTGAGTTAATCCTGATGTTTTTTCGTGGGATACGATAGATGCTGCTCCCCCCGAAGCTCTGACGAGCCTGCCGCCGTCGCCCATCGTCAATTCGATGTTGTAGATGTCAGTACCTTCCGTAATCTTCTTCAGCGGGAGTATGTTGCCTTTGGCTGATGGCGCTTCATCACCGGTCTGTATCCACTGGCCGACCTGGATTCCTTCAGGCGCGATCATGAGCATTTCACTGTAGTCTTCGAGCATTACTTTGGCAAGCGGGGCGGTTCTGGCTCTGTCGTCGACGAGGTCGATGACTTGGCCGCCAGTCCCCTTGCCGTATATTCCTTTCGGGTATGATACGTTGCCCATGTACCTGTGTCCAGGCGAACGGAATCTTGGCCTTCCACTGCCCCTCTTCTGCGGTATTAATCTTGAGCCCATCTTATATTACTCCCAGTTGTGTTGCAATCTCTTCTGCGGAATACTTTGAGTCTAGTCTTACGTGGGCTTTCTTTTTGCCCTCCGTAGTGTTGATTATGTTTACCGAAGTCACCTTCACTTTGTACAATTCCTCCACGGCGTTCTTGACCTCCTTCTTCCTGGATTCCTTGCTGACTACGAAAGTTAGGATGTTTTTGTCCCTCATCATGGTGGCTTTCTCGCCCATCAGCGGGTATAGTATTATCTCTTGCGGGTTCATCTTTCACCAATCTTCTTCAAGGCGGATTCGCTCCACACAGTGAGTCTTCCTGCTTTCGCTCCGGGGGCGAGCTGGCTGACCTTCAGGTCGCTTATTTTCACCGCGTCCACTCCTGGTATGTTTGCCGCCGCCTTTATCACGCCTTTGTCTTCGTTCACTATAATGAGCATGCTCTTCTTGACTTTCCTGCCTCTGCTTCTGAGTTCAGACCTGCCCTCCCTCTTCTTGATTTCGACTCTCTCGAGTTCGGCTTGCAGTCCGATGGCCTTGAGGGCGTCTTTAAGCTCCTTAGTCTTGGATACTTTCTCTATTGAGTCTTCGAATACGAGAGGCAGTTCGCTCAACTTGTCTATGGTGTGTCCTCTGGATGAGACGAGCTCCTTGTCTTTCGCAGCGGAGACCGCTGACTTGAGAGCTAGCTCGTACTCCTTATTGTTAATCTTTTTGGTGTAGTCTCTGCCTTTCGGCGGGTGCGACCTGTGGCCGCCCTTAGATTGAGGAACGATTCTAACGCGTCCGAGGCCTCCTCCGCCCGGCTTCTCCCTTGGGAGCCTGCTCATACCCTTGTTGATTGTCTGCCTCCAGGAACCGCCCTTGCTTCTTGCTCCAAAGTAGTCTGCGCTGGTTCCGAATCCTGCCTTAGGGTTGTTTGAGTATCTCTGCCTTAAGGCGGACTCCTCGGAGACGACGCTCTTTTGTATGAGGTCCGGCCTGTACGGGGTGCTGAAGACCTTCGGCAGGTTCGCCTTCCCCTTAGCCTCCCCCTTTATCGAGTATACGTTGACCATTTTATGCTCCTTGCTTGGATGAAGTGTCTATGCGTTTTACCGTCAGGTCCAACGGCTTGTGAGTCCTCCTCGGGTGCGTGATTCTGATAATCCTCTTTGCCGGCCCTGGAACGCTTCCGTACACCATGATGTATGTGTTCTGGACTGGCCCGTACCTTAGGAAGCCGCCTTTAGGCGTGACTTCAATGCCGTTGTCGCCTATCTTGACTATGAATTTGTTGTATTCCGTCCTGGTGAAGAAGCCGAGTTGGCCTGGCTGGTGTTCAGTCCACATCTTCTTGGATGGGGTCCATGCGCCGCCTGTTCCTATGTGCCTCCTCTTTTTCGTGGATTTCCTTGGCTGCTTTTTTACGCCGTACCTCCGTATGTTTCCTTGGAATCCTTTGCCCTTGGTTACGGATGTGACGTCGATGAATTGTTTTTCAGAAAAAGCGTCGCGGACAGTTAATTCCTTTCCGAGGACTTTAGTGGCGTAATCGAGTTTTTCCTGTGTCGTCCCGCCCAAGGCGATTTCGTTCACGTCTGGCGTTTTTTTGGGCATGTTCGTCCTGTAGGGCTGCGTATATGTTATTATCCTGATGTCGCTGACGGAGCCCATCTCCTTCTTGAGCGCTTCAAGCCTCTTTTGGGTTTCCGTCTTCTTGGGCAGGCTTATCTTCTTTTTTATGTTGTCTTCCGGGTTCTCGCACCATATGTCAGTGAACGTCTCAGAGCCTTCGTAGCCCTTTGAGTAGACTCTCACTCCCACGACCTTCATCGGCGGGGCTTCGAGTATTGTGACGGGGAGACACACTTCCATACCTGCCGTTGGGCCGGTCTTCCTGTCGTCGACTGCTATGGCGTGGGTCATGCCTGCCTTGTAGGCGCTGAACCCTAAGAGCATGGCTTTTCCGTTCTGGGGCCAAGTGTGAATCCTGGGCTTTATGCTCTTTGCCCTCTTCTTTGGTATGTACGCAAGCGAGCCTGCGTGCGGTTTGTTGTGTCTCGCCATTGTTTATGGGACTGAAATGGTTTAAGAATTATGTAAAGATAGCTTATAAAGCAATGCTCAGTCCATACGCTACTCTACATCACCTAAACCATCCTGTGACCAGAATAGCAGTCTAAATCAAAACTGCCTTATATTATAAGCAGTGTATTATATAAAAATAAAGATGTTTGATTTACTTGCGGATTTTTTTTACAGGTATTATGTGGTCCCCGGCTACAACATTGTCAACACGCTTACGTATGGCCTTTTCTTGGGGGTGACTGTCTTTTACTTGATTCCCAGGATGAAATGTTTTATCCCTAGGATTGACTTGAATTTCGTTTTGTCTCTCGTTCCCTTCATTCTTTACGGCGCGTCTACTCGCGAGCTGGTCGACCACGGCTTCGGGTTGTATGCCGGGCATTCGGTTTACCCGCAGAATTTCTATCTCGTTTCTCCGTGGATTTATTTCACGATGTTTTTCCTGACTTCGTCGTGCCTTGTTTTCTCGCTCCTTCTGCAGAGGCGTTTTAAGGTGCCTTATCACAAGGTTATGTTTTCTTTGGGTTCGCTGTTATTCCTGTATAACCTTTACTTGATATTGTCTAACGTGAAGAGTTTTGAGCCGCTGGTGCTCATACTAGTCTCTTTTGCGGTCGTGTCGGGCCTCCTCTTTTTGTCGATGAAATTGTTCAGGTTGGGTTTCTTGTGGCATGAGAGGAATTACATGGTGGCTTTAGCCCACCTTCTTGACGCGAGCACGACCTTCGTCGGCATAGACTTCTACCATAACGTCGAGCAGCATGTGGTGCCCAACTACTTCATCGGCATGCTCAACACCGCTGCAGTGATGTTTCCGTTGAAGGCTCTTGTCGTTCTGCCTGCGCTCTACCTCGTCGACAAGGAGATGAAGAATGACGAGTTCGGTAGGAGGTTCATCAAGCTGGTCATAATAATAATCGGGCTTGGCCCGGCGATAAGGAACACCGTGCTGATGCTCCTCAGTTGAAAAGCTTTAGATTACTTCGTCTATTATGAACTCCAGCTGGTCTGAGAAGTCGTTGTAGTTTACTTTCCCGGTTAGCGTAATCTTCTTTCCTGCGAGCTTCTCGCGGACCTGCTTTAACGGCGAGCCTTCGTCTTGCGTTTCGCCGATCATGTTCATGGCTTCCTCGATGTCCATGCCCATGATTTTTTCTGCTTTGTCCTTGAACGCGATAGCCCTTATGTTTCCGGTGTCGTCTTCCACCACTATGGAGGCTACCATGTTGGGGTTTGGGTCTATCATTCCGCATGACTCGCACATCCATTCGCCGCCGAGGTTCTGGGTTTTCTTGTTGCATTCGGGGCATGTCATGTAGACCAGCGGCCTGTCTTCGATGTCTACGATTTTGCCTGTTACTTTTATGAAGCGGTCGTTTATCTCCAGGTCCGCGATTTTCTTTTCTTCTGTCAGCGAGATGCTGATGTCGTCGAGCGAAGGCACTTTTATCGTGGAGTCGACTGTTATCTCGCCGAACTTTCCGACGTGCACTTCAGGCTCGTTGTTCATGTTCGCGCGCGAATAGGCGTTCTTGATTCTTATGGAGTCGCCGACTGAAAGCTCTTTTGCGATTGCGGACTTGTCGTCCCAGAGCACTACCCTTGTCGTTCCTGTGGCGTCTCCTACGACGAGCGATGCCATGCTTCCTTTTGAGTATTCCCTCGGCTCGTAGACTTTCATCACTCTAGCTTCGACTGTTAGGTTTCTTATGTCCGGCGTTATCTCCGCGATTTTTATTAGCCCTCCCTGCTGTTTGCTCGGCTCGAGTTTAGGTAGTTTGAGTTTTGCGTCGCTTTTTATTATCCTGCTCTTGTTTCCTGCCTGCAGTTCGACTTCGCTGTTGAGTCCGGTTCTCGTGTATCCGTTCTCGATTTTTATTATGTCGCCTTCCTTCATCTCCATGGACGTTGCGTTGTCCCATAGGACTACTCTTATCGTCCCGGACTCGTCTTGGGCTGTGAATGAAGCCCGTTTTCCTGTGGAGCCGTCTGCGCGCGAGAATTCTGTGCTGGGGTAAAGGTTCGTTACCCTGCAGATTATGTTGACTCCTGGGTTGCCTTCATTAAGGCTTTTTATCTGGTCTATCTTCTCCTCTATCTCCGGGAGTTTTATCTTCACGTTCGGCGGGTTGACTGTCAGTGTTGAGATTCCTCCGGCGTGGACTTCAATCCTTCCTTGGTTGTCCTTCACGTACCCGTTTTTCACGAGCAGTATGTCGCCTATGTGCAGCTTTTTCACGACGTCGCTGTTCTGGTCCCACATTACGATTCTAGTTTCCCCTGTCTCGTCTATGATGACTGCGCTCGCGAATTTTCCGTTGCTGCCGTCCTTCTTGGTGAATTCTCTTGCGGAGAAGACGGTTTTGACTTTGCCTATGACGTTGACTGAGCTTAGGGGTTTCAGTTCTGAGATGTTTGTTGCTTGTAGTTCGCGCTCGTTGAGGTCTATCCCGTACTCTTTTGCGACGGCGTATAGCGCCCCGTAGTCCGACAGTAGTCCGTGAGTCTTCTCTTTCCTCTCAGCAATCTTTTTCTTTATTTCTTCGGCGCTCTTGCCGCTTTCGCTTGAAACCTTTTTCACGAGTTCTTCAACATCATCCATCTTTAGCTTAACCCCCTTATCTTGTTTGAGACGTAGTATATGACTACTAGGAGAATTATTATTGTTAGCATGATTAAAAGAAGGTTTCCTACTCCCTCTTCTGTCTGAATTTCTTGCGTTGTCGAAGTCTCGTAGGGCGTTGTCGTCGTTGTTTTGCTGAACGGCATCCTGATTGTGTGCGTGGTGGTTGAGTAGTTTGTTAGCGTCGTGCCCGTGACTATCGTTGCGATGGTCGACGTTGTCTCCTGCATGATCGACGTTGTGGTCACGAAGGGGACTGTCACGTTGTAGGGCATCTTTTGCGATGCTTTGAAGACGTAGACGTTCCTGTCTAGGGCGCTTGCTATAAGTCTGGTTTTTTCTCCTGCGTCCACGATGAGGCCTGTCACGTCCCTGTATGTGCGATACTTCCATAATAGTATGCCCTCCTGGCCTATGACGTAGATGATGTCGCTGCCTGCGATGACTTCGACGCTGCCGTCGGAGTCAAGGTCGTGCGCGGTGACTTTGTGTATCTGGTTTCCTGTGTTGTAGCTCCACATTACGGTGCCTGCGTTGTCGAGCGCGTAGAGTTTGTCCGAGGCTGCTAGAACCTCTTTTTTCCCGTCTGAGTTCAAGTCGTAGGTGTAAACGTCTTCGATTTGTCCTCCGCCGTCAAAGCTCCAGATTATTCCTCCTTGTGGATTCAGGACGTATAGTGTCGGCCTTGCGCCGACCAGGATTTCCTGTGCTCCGTCGCCGTTGATGTCTGCGTGCGTTATGGCTTCGACGTTCCCGTTGACTTTCATGCTCCAGAGCGTGTCTCCGGAGCTTGAGTAGGCTGTGATGCTGCTTGTTCCTGCGATGACTTCGTCAGAGCCGTCGTTGTTTAAGTCTAATGCTTCTACGGCGTGCATCGGAGCTCCCTTGAAAGTATCAGCCCAGAGCGTGTCTCCGCTGGCGTTTATCACGTTGAGGGAGCTTGATGAGCCGCTCACCGTCTCGGATGCTGTTATTATGTCTTCTAGGCCGTCGCCGTTGACGTCTCCGGTTCTAATCCGCTGCACTTGGCTTCCTGTGTGGTATTTCCATACGTCTTCTCCGTTTGGGTTTATGAGGGCTACGTGCTGGCAGTTTCCTCCGAGTGCGTATGTCCTGTTGTCGTCTTTGATTTTAACGCCCCATGCGGAGTAGACTGGGCATTTCGCGTAGTACTCCCATAGTTTGGTGCACGATTCGTCGAACAGGTACACGAATCCGTCGTAGGAGCCTGCTATTATTTCCTTGGCTCCGTCTCCGTTGACGTCGGCGACGTATAGTCCGTTTATCCCGCCTTTGGTGTTGTAGTAGCATTCTACCTCCAGTATGTCTTGCGCGCTTCCTATCGGGCAGAGTAGCGTTAATAACGCCAGGAGTGTGAGTGTTTTTTCCATTTTATTTTCTATTGGTTTGTGGTTTCATTAATATGGTGTGAGAGAGCAGGAAAAGTAATCTTTGCAGGATTCCTTAATCCATACCCGCGACCACCTACTATAATATACTCTCGCAATCATAATAAATTATCATAAAATGAGCGAGTTTATGAGCGAGCTAACGCTGCTGGAGGTTGTATTAATCCTGGTTCTCGTAATCGGGATTTTATTCATGCTTTATCTCATACTCGCCATATTATCGTCGATTCTGCGGAAGAGGAGGGCTCCTTCAGGGGACCAGATTGCCGTCGTCGAGCAGGGCGAGGAAGCTCCGGCTGCCGGGTCTTCTGGACTCGAAGCCTCGGCGCAGCAGGAGCCTGAGCCAGAGCGCCCGCTGACTGAAAAGGAAAGGTTGTCCAAGAAGGAGGAGGAACTGAGAAAGCGGGAGGATATTGTCAAGGAGCAGCGCCGCGGGGAGCTTGAGCAGCGGGAGAAGATGATATCCGGTAGGACGAAGGAGCCGGAGTTAGCAGAGCAGCATCCAGCCGCTGAGAGCGATGAGCTGTCTAAGACAACTGAGGA
>JAPKXP010000031.1 GCA_026394745.1 Candidatus Altarchaeota archaeon | reverse complement strand
AACGCCGTCGGATTGCACGCGCGCGGCGAGCATCGCCACCGCCGTCTTCCCCAAGGCTGACGCAGCCAATCGTCGCACGTCCGCGTCAGGCGATCGCGTGCAACTCACAAGGAACTCGCACCCGTTTTGTCCGCACAATTCGCCGACGGCAATCATGAAGTTGTGGGCGAAGTGCAGGAACATCGCAGGCAGTATGCCGATGAATATGCCGTAGGGCGCAATAGAACACTTCCTCTGCTTTAGGAAACCTATCGCAGCGCCTGTGAACGCCGTGAATACGCCGTGGTTTGCCGCGAAAAACAGCGACCTCATGAAGTAGAGTAGAATCCAGGAGAAGACGTCAGCCCCGACAGGATTTTCCACGAGATAAAACCAGTTCTCGATGAAAGTGAAGCCCATGCCTATCGTGAACCCGTACACTATGCCGTCAACCACGTCGTCGAACTCATGATGCAGCGAGAAGAACACGAGGCCCATGCCCTTGAACAATTCCTCAAACAAAGGCGCCACGAAAGGCGCGAAGAGGAAGCCGACGCCGGAAACCATGAACAACGTCGCCCCAATCGAGTTGAGCCCGATGACAAGAAGGCACGACAGGCAGCCCCACAGCATCAGCGATACCAGCATCGGGAGCGGCTCCCTCTCCTTGTAGTCGGAAAACCAAAAGATTGCGACGAAGAGCAGCGGTATTGGAAGCGCAAGTGCTCCGGCGATGACGAACGAGAAAAGCGACTCCGCGGACTTGAATGCCACTGAATCAAAGGCCATGTAAAGGATGATTACGATGACCCCAATCATCTCGAAAGTCCAGAATAACGGAGAGGTCAAAAGCCACCAGTACTTCTGCCCTGAAGTCCTCTTTGAGGTAAACGGCGACAGTATGTTCCTGAGGGAGTATTCTCCCCTGTACGCTACCTCGTGTATCGTCCCCCTGGAAACGTAAAGGACGAACAGCAGGATAACAACGGAAAATGCCGCCCCCAGTAAGGCGAAAGCAAGAATGTAAACGGAAAAGGACCAAAAGTTGGGGATATACCGCCGCCAGTCAACACGGATCGAGAAATGCCCTGCTGAACTGCTGCCGTCTTCGGTTGAAAGCACGGGATACAGGTCGAAGAAATTAGCCGAGTCGTACATGAACTTCAGCGGGACCACACATGAAATGACGCTACCGGAATCCTCTTCCCTCACGCATTCCATCGAATCCTGCACCCTCCGTCCGTCGGATACTACGTAGACCTCGACCTTGTCTGAATCCTCGAGCGCAGGCACGCCGAGAGTCAGGTTCACCTCCACAGGAGAGTATTCCGCGTCTATCGGACCCTCAGGAGCCCAGGACACTATTGAAAACCCGCTGCCAGGTTTGATGTCCTTGATTGAATCCAGTACGAAACTGTCGCTGAGGAGGAACGGCATGACGAAAAACTGGACGAGGACGGCGAGAAGCCCGAAAAAAATCAGGAGCAGCAGGAAGCAGACTAGTATTACGTTCGCTTTATTGAATTCAGACCGCGTTTCGACAACCTTTTCCATATCCAACACTGTTTAATGTTCCCTATCCGTACGTGGCAGGCCCGCCGCAAGGATTATCCCTGCCTGACTTGGATACGCCGGTGTACTTGTCGCTGGACCTTTCCACAGGCATCGTGATGGTTTTAGCTGCCATGAGAGTCTTGGCAGTCACGTTCACCTGGTCGCCGTTGCGCACGTCCTTGTCGCCGACCAGGATAAATACCTCGTGAGTCTCCCCGGGCGCGAGATTGTATATCCAAGGCTGCGCCTCCAACTCGACTCCGCGATTCGTGACCGCAGACACTTCAACGTAAGTCAGCTCCGACGCAAGGTTCTGTATGACGACCTTGAAGGCGACGCTGTCGCTCCACAACTCCACGGCGCCGCCCTCGCCGGCGCACGATAGGTTGAGCAGCGGCCCAGGAGTGAACTTCTTGTTCAGCGCCCGGATGATTGCCTCCTGCTTTCGCAAGTCCTCCTCGCTTTGAAGGGTGGAGGATGATGAGGTGGAAGTGGACGAAGTTGAAGTAGACGATGATGTTGTCGAAGAGGTGACCGTCGTAGACGTGGTGACGGACGGCAGAATCACATCCTGCTTCATGTAGACTGCAAAGCCGACGAGCAATGCAAGTGAAGCGGAGGCAAAAAGCAGCAGCAAAACCGCCAAAACAACGGCATTAAGCTTCATTTCCATCTTAGACGGTTATCTTTTCGCCAAGGTAAGGAATGTGAATCTTGCAGTCGCCGCCTATCTCGTGGCGCAAAGCCTCGCACGAGTCGAATTCGCCGTGAATCAGGAAAACCACTTCGGGGGTCATCTTCTTCACGAGGTCTGCGAGCCCCTTCTGGTCGGCGTGCGCCGAGAAATCAAACTTGCTGATGTTCATGCTGACGCGGTACTTCTTCTTAGTCGCGTCGTCTATGATGTAGCCTTCCTCGACAAGCCGCCTGCCGTTCGTACCCTCAACCTGGTAACCAGTAAGTATTATGCTGCTGTTAGCGTCCTTGTAAAGCTTGCTGATGTACTGTATCACCGGACCGCCCTCCAGCATTCCGGCTGTGGTGAGTATCACGCCAGCCTCGTCCAGAATCTCCTTACGGTGGCGCCTGCTCTTCACCCAAACCGCGTCCCTTGCAGCCTGCTCTAAATCATCATAATCTTTCACATACCCAGGATTCTGGAGTATAATCTGGGTCGCAGTCTGTGCCATCCCGTCCAAGTAAACCTGGTGGCCGATATCCTTCAAAAGCAATAGCATCTCCTGAGCCCTGCCCACAGCGAATACCGGAAGAATCACCTTTCCGCCGCGGTCA
>JAPKXP010000117.1 GCA_026394745.1 Candidatus Altarchaeota archaeon | reverse complement strand
TGGATTGTGTTCAACGTGACTAACTTCGGGCTTAATCCCAACGAGGCTATAGCAGTGACGGCGAACGTTACCGTGCCTGTTCTCGTGGTCCCGGTGTCATACATCAACACCGTGAAGGTCGAGTCTTCGACAGCCTACGCGGAGGCGAAGCTGCGGATTAATGTCGTTGGGACGGCCTGCGGAGACACTGTAATACAGACGGGGGAGTCGTGCGAGACCAGGAACCCGTTCATATTCCCGGACGCGAACAACCCCAGCTGCGCGAACAGCCTTCCGTTCATATGCGACGAGGCGAACCACAGGTACGGCATCAGGGACGCCTACGGGGACTGCGTGGACGGGTGCGTGTGCCAGCAGGACGCATACCAGTACGCGATATGCGGCGACGGGTGCACCGACGCGAACTACTGCAACAACTGCTTCCACTGCACAGACAACGTCATGAACTGCGGCGAAATCGCGGTGGACGCCGGAGGAGGATGCAGGATATGCGACGGCGTCAACGACACCCAAGAGGGTTCGCCGTGCAATCTCGGCCAGACTTCTTCATGCGGGACGGGCGACTGCGCTGGAACCAAAAGCTGCGTCGTCGACGCGTCGAGCCCGGGAGGGATAGCCTACTGCAAGTGGGTGAACTGCTCGACGATGAACGTCAACTGCCCGAACCTGAAGTGCTGCAAGTGCACTAACGATGCGGTAAGCCCTTCGCCCAACTACGACGGGACGCAGAACTCGAGATGCACTCCAGGCGGCGACTCCGGATACTACTGCTACGACGTCCCGAACTGCGACGGCGGGAACTTCAGGGGAGAGTGCGTGGGAATCAACCAGTGCTCTGCCGACACGGACCAGAGCACGTGGCCTGTGCAGAGGAACGACTCGACGTGCAACGGGCAGACGTGTGGAACATCAACGAGCAACTGCTACGATTCCATCTACGTGTGCCACGGGAATAGGACGGACTACAAGTGCGGCTCAAGCGCGTGCCAGGGAACCACCGTCGAGGACGCGAACGCGTGCAGCGGACTGACGTCCTGCAACCCGCCGGCCACAGTCACATTGCATAGGATGGAACTCAACGGTATCAAGTACATAGAAGGATTGCATTCTCAAGCGATAGGGTGTGATGTTCGCGGCTACCCAACGTGCTGGGGGTCAGTATTGACGACAATGGAGAATAATGAGACAACATATTATTTCCCTTACAGAGATGGCACACTCAAATTCTGGACACGGGGTGAACATTATGACCCAGGAATTTATGATTGCGGCGACAATGTAGATATATGGGTCAGGATAGGAACAAATTCAGGCAACTATGCCGAATATAGGAGCACCACCGTGGTTCGGTGGTCTTCATGGTATCAGAAGTCGATAGACCTTAGGAATCCTACCGTTGTCGTTGGTACGGTGGACTGGAATAACATAAATTACCTGCTACTCGGATACTACACAGGATACCCAGCTGGAAACGGTTGCACTATGAATTGGGATTATTTCACAATCGACAAGAGGTAGGAAGATGAGAGGACAGGTTTCGACCGAATTCATAGCTGTCATCGGGGTTGTGGTCCTGATATTCTTCTTTATGGTATGGTGCTACGTCGAGAGGAGGGATGCCGGCGACGAACTGAACGCCAACCTTGGCAGGCAGAACACGTGCAACAAGATTGCGTCACTCGTTTCCGCGGCATACAATGGAGGCCCGGGGTTCAGGCTCACGAAAGAGCTTACTCTGAAAGAGAACGTCACAATCCACACGAACGGGGTGGTGGAGTATGGCGGCCTGGAGAACACTTTCTACTGCAGCACGGTGCCTGCTCTCCACGGCGACGCGTTCATTACGCAGGGCGGGCACGTCCTCACCTTCACAAACACGGACGGGGAGGTGTACATCAATGGCTAGAGGCCAGATATTCTCGATGGACTTCTTCGCAGCGGTCTGCATAGTGATGTTCACGCTAGGAAGTGCAACGTACTGGTGGATGAGCATGGCGGACAGGATAAGCAGCGAGGTCGTCAACGAGGAGATGGAGTATTCGGTGTTCGCGATATCGGACGCGTTGGTCAGGACTCCTGGAATCCCCGAGAACTGGGAGTATAATCTGACGTCGGCGAAAGTTATCGGATTGAGTTCGCCGGCTTACGTCGTTCAGGGCGGGAAAATCGACAAGCTTGCTTCGCTGGACTACGATACGCTCAAGAAGCTCTTGGGCGTCGGAGTGTATGAGGTTCAAATAGTACTGTACGACAAGAACAACGTGAAAATCAGGGAGATTGGAACGGCGCCGTCGCAGAATACGGCATTCACGGCCAGGAGGCCCGTGGTGTACAACGGGAACGAGGCTTTCTTGCAGACGACGGTATGGAGGGGGAATTAAAGTGGACAGGAAGGGTGCAGCTTTCACCATGGACGCGGCCACGGGCGCGCTGCTGTTCTTCACGATAATAGTGTATGCCGTCTACCTTCTCGGCAAGACGGAGGTCGGCAGCCTCGGGGAAACGAGGATGATGCGCTCTGGATACGACACACTACTGGTGATGGACAGGATGGGATACACCGTCTCCCGCAACAGGACGCTTATTGAGTCTAAAATCGTGGCGTACACGCCGCCGAACTACAACATGGAGTTGAAGGTTACGGAGGATAGGTATATCAACGGGACGGCGTACACCACGTTCCAGGACACGTACGGGAATGTCAGCGGAAAAGGAAATCTCGTCTCCGGGAGCGTTCCGTCATACCACAACGGCGCATACTACACGTACTCATTCAAGATAGAGCAAAAATGAACAAGAAGGGGGTGCTTTTCACGACAGGCTTGGGTCTGGCAGGCCTCGCGATACTAGCCCTCAGCACGTATTACATGGATTACAGCGCCTCAAACTACCTTGTTGAGGCGCCGGTCTCGGTCAAGGTGGCAAGCCAATACACGGCGTTCGAGAACGCTATAGCGGAGATAGTGCGGGAGAACTCCGGCGTCGACGTAACCACAAGCGGTAGCAGGCTCATGGTGAATACGTCCCTGCCGAATGACATGAGCGTCATGCAGGAGCGGTTGAACAATCTTAAGGGGGTTGGGGAGGCGAATTTCAACGCGACGCTGAATGTCGCCGGGATGAAGGACAATTTCGTGCTTTACGCGACGCAGTTCAACGCCACAGTAACGGAAAACACGGCAAGCAGCATTAAAGTCAACATGACTCAAGCACCCTACGACATCAGCGTGCAGCTCCTGATAAGGGAGAACGTGAGCAGCTGCGACCTTGTTAAAGCGGCGGGTAACACGACCATTAAGATTGAGGTTATGGGAACTCCAGGCTACTGCCAGAAGACGTCGTCAGTCAACTCTTCAGACGCGAATACATTTACGGTGAACGGCGGGGTGATAACCGTTACCGTGAACAACAACATCATGTCGGTGTCGACGGGCTACGTGACGCCCATGGCCACGAACATGCAAATCTCATTTGCGAACTCGACCAACATAAGCAAAGTAATTATACCTGGCAACGTAATAACAGTAAGGGACGGCAGGTTCGACGTGAGAAAGACAGGCGGAGTGAGAGTCAAATGACCAAGATAGTTGCGTACGTTCCGGACGAGGGAGGGGTAGAGGTATCCTTCTTAGCCAGGGAATCCGGAATGAGCGAAAGCGAGGTAGTGAAGCACGTGAAAACTCTTGTTGAGGGAGATTTGGTCACATTATCAGGAGGCAATGTGAAGGCAACCGCAAAGCTAAGGCAGTTCCGGGAGAAGGGATACGTGGCAGCATATGTCAAGGCGCCGGCAGTGACCAAGCAGGTGGTGAACGTCAAGCCGAAACAGGAGGAGACAACGGTAGACGCCGATAAGATACTTAAGTGGCTCGTCATCAACAAGGAAGGCAAGATAGAGAACCTGGAGTCGAGGTTCAAAATAAAAAAGCAGGAGAAGGACCAAGTCATCGTGAAGCTCGTTGGGAGGGGCGACTTGAGGGTAGAGAGGAAAGACATGCTCCTGTTCACGAGAATGCTGTATACCATAGTCGACAGCGAAAAGGTCAGGGAGATAAGGAAGACGCTCGGGTCGTCCGAGTGGATGGACGGGTACAAGCACGTCTTCAAGACCAGGGTCGACATCGTGGTTGACATAATCAACGAATTCGAGTACGTTAGGGTGTCGACTCTCGCCAAGTATTTCAACACGGACCTTGAGTACATGAAGGATTTGGGGCACATACTTCAAGCCAAAAACATGATACGGATGGAAGAGCACGGTGGGGGGGACGCGACCCTGAAGAGGATAGGATGAAAGAGTTGGAGAAGTATCAAATAAAGGCGGAGGATATAATCCTGGACGTGGTCATAACCGAGGACAAAAACGAAAAGAGGTACAACCTGTGCTATCCTGAGTTCCTGCCCGCCACAAAAGCGGTTCTTGAATTCATCATCGACAAAGTCGGCTCGAGCGAGTCCGAGAAAGTTCACGTCGAAGGAGAGATGGGAGAGGTCAAAAGCATCAAGAGGATATTCAAGAACGCCATAGACGAGTACATCCGCAAGGAACTCATCCTCGTGGACGAGGAAACCAGGAGATTCCTGCTGACGGACATAAGCTTTAAGGCGCTAGGCTACGGAAGAATAGAGTACCTACTCAAGGACCCCAACCTTGAGGAAATCAAGGTCAACACGGCAAAGAAGCCGGTGAGCGTAAGCCACAAATACCACGGCTGGATGGACACCAACATAAACATGGACGGCGAGGAGGAAATCAGGCGATATGCGGAAAGGATGGGGCGAGAGGTGGGTAGGGAGATCAACATGAGCAAGCCCATTCTCGAGGCCACCCTGCCTACCGGAGACCGCGTCGAGGCTCTACTAATGCCGATATCGGCGCAAGGCAACACGATAACAATCAGGATGTTCGCCAGGACGCCGTGGGTGTTCACGAAGTTCATCGAGACAGGAACGGTAACCTCGGAGGTTCTGGCGCTCATCTGGGAGGCGATACAGTACGAGCAGAACGTGCTGATTGCCGGCGGGACGGCGTCAGGCAAGACGAGCTTCCTGAACACGCTCATGCCTTTCATACCCTCCAACCAGATAATACTCTCTATAGAGGACACGAGAGAGCTGCAGCTTCCGGACTTCCTCAGGTGGCAGCCGAGGCTGGCGACCAGCATCAAGGAAGGGGTCGGCATCTCAATGTACGACCTCCTCAAAGCCGCGGTCAGGGAGCGCCCGGACAGGATAGTATTCGGCGAGATAAGGCGTGAGAATGAGGCGAAAGACCTTTTGGAGGCGATGCACACGGGCCACTCCGCGTATTCGACCATCCACGCTGACAGCATATCGGAGACCATACACCGCCTCACCGGAGAGCTTAGAATAGACGCCACCATGCTCACGGAGATAAATCTCGTGTGCGTCCTCCAGAGGGACAGGTGGTCGCAGAGGAGGAGGGTAACGCAGGTCGGGGAGATAATAATCGAGGGAGAAATACCCTTGGTGAATCTGCTGTATGTGTGGGATGCGAAAAACGACAGGATAGTAGCAAACAACGAGCCCAAGGAATTTTATGACAAGATAATCAAGCGTTCCGGAAAAACCAGGGAGGAGATAGTCAAAGAGATGAGCGAGAAAAAGGAGATTATCGACTGGATTGTCAGGAGGAAGATTAAGGACGTGAACGAGGTCGGGGGGATAATCAACGACTATTACATGCAGCCGCAGGAAGTGCTTGAGGCTGCCAAAAAAGACGGGGGAGTGTAGACATGACATTAATGGAAAGGAGCCTTAACAACGTGTCGGACAGGATACTGAAGAGGCTGCCAAACTTCCCGCAGGACCTGAAGGACGCGGGAAGCGAGACCAATCCAATAAGCTACTTGAGTGGCGGCCTTGCCGCAGCGACCGTGGCTTTCATATTCCTGTTTGTGGTGTTAAACATAGCCTTCAGCGTAGGAGGGATAAAATCACCCGTGCTGGTTTTGAGCATAAGTATTTTTGCCGGAGTCTTCCTGATGTTCATAACCCTCGCCAGGCCGGGGATCACCATCAGGAGGTACGCCAGCAATCTGGAGCGGAACCTGGTCTTCGGCCTTGAGGCGTTGGAGATAGAGTTGTCGTCGGGGAAAACGCTCGGCAAGGCCATCTCCAGCATCTCAAAGGGGGATTACGGCAGACTGTCGGTGGAATTCAGGAAAATAATCGAAGACGACGAGAAGGGAGTGTCTCTTGGCGAGGCCTTCCGTGAGTCCGCAAGGCGGACGCCGTCCGTGTTCTACAGGCGCGTCGTGTGCGAGATAACCAACGCCCTCGAAACCGGTGCGGACATAAGGGACAACATATCTAGCATCATAACAGAGCTCATGAAGGAGCAGGAGTTCGTCGCGAGGGAGTACGGCTCGAAACTGACGCCCATGGTGACGCTGTACATGCTGCTCGGCATCCTAATCCCGGCGCTCATGGGAACCTTCCTGCTGATAGCCTCGACCTTCAGGGGCATGGGATTCGTTGTCGAGGAGAACACGTATTGGATGCTTGTCGGGATTTCGGTAGTGCTGCAGGCGTTCTTCCTTTACACCATCAGCTTCAGAAAGCCTCCGCTGCTCGGCGAGCTGAAGATGGCGGAGAGGATGACCCCAAAAGGCCTTGTGAACCGCCTGACTTCGCTGCTGTCCTACGCCGGAATCGACGAGAAGCCGGAGCAATTCCTGCTGAAGCGTTTTGCCATGTCGGTCGCGTTTGCCCTGATTCTAGGCGTAGTCGCGGAGACCTATATCCACTTGAACTTCACGTTCGCCTCAATCATACTTTTCATACTGTTCTGGAGCCTGCTGTACTCCCACCTCAACATGAAGGCTGACGCAAGGGGGGACGAGGTCGCGGGGATACTTCCCGAGGCATTGAGGATGGTTGCCGCCAACATCAAAGCTGGCATGACGATAGACCAGGCGTTACTTACGGCAGGCCGGCCGGAGTTCGGGACCCTCAGCAGGGAGATAAAGAGGATGGGTGGCGAGGTGATGTTAGGCAAGTCGCTGAAGGACGCCCTTCTGGAGATAAAGAGGAGGATCAAGTCCACGTCGCTGGACATGAGCGTGACGCTGGTGGGCCACGGCATAGAGGCTGGAGAGGGTCTCAGCGACTCGCTCATTAGGATAGCGGACATGCTGAGGAAGAGGGAGTTCGTGATGAGGGAGATAAGGGCGAACCTAGGCACAAACAAGTTCATGATAATGTTCATCATAATGCTGGGGGCTCCCGTACTATACTCCCTGTCGTCCTCCAAAAGCCCCGGCGCGTCGATAACAAAGGATTTCCTGGACAAGTTCTCTATTGTTTCGCTGCTGGTGACCAGTGTAATGGGCTCCATGATGATAGGTCTCGTCGAGACCGGCAAAATCAGGGAAGGGGCGAGATACATACTGCTTGTCGGGGTCACAGCCACGCTGGTGTACTTCATAGTCAACATTCTGTTGCAGACTTTTTCAGGAGGTGTGTTCACATGAGCGAGAGGATACCAACGGGAATTATAGGACTTGATGCGATGATCCAGAACGGCGTGAAGAGAGGGAGCCACAACCTTATAGTCGGCCCGCCGGGAACCGGGAAGTCCACGATAGCGACCCAGTTCCTAGTCGGCGGCATTAAAAACAACGAAGCCGGACTATACTTGAGCCTCGAGGAAAAGAAGGAAAAGTTCATGGAGAACATGGGCCAGTACGGCTTTAAGCTAGACGAATACGAGAAGAAAGGGCTATTCAAGTTTCAAGAGATATCTCCCTCGCAATTCACAAAGAACATAAACGACGGGATATTGTCAATAGATAATTATGTTCAAGAGATGAAGGCGAAAAGGCTCGTCCTGGACAGCCTCACGGCATACTTAATGGTATTCGACACCGAGAAGGACCGGAAGACCGAGCTGATGCAGCTCTTCGACAGGCTGGACAAGTGGGGAGTAACGACCATGCTGATTAGCGAAGCGCACCAGGAGGAGGCGAAGTTCGGGGTAAGCTACTACTCGGACAGCATAATCAACGTGGACCTGAAGATTGACAAGGAGAAGAACAGCAGG
>JAPKXP010000004.1 GCA_026394745.1 Candidatus Altarchaeota archaeon | reverse complement strand
TGACTGATGATGCAGTGGATGATGCAGTGTACCGGTTGTTCAACGGTAGTCTGGATGCTAATGGGGATGGTATTTTGGATGTGGCGTTGACTTCAAACACCACCATCGACGCTGAAGGGCGTATTGGCGTGCAGACGCTGTGGGGTCCGCTGGAGATGAGGCTGGTCGTATGGTCCTGAACAACAAAGGCTACATCTACACTGTACTAGTGATAGCGATGTCGATACTCGTAACATCGCTACTGGTATTCTACTCCCAATCCGTCGCAGTAATATCAAGCGACTCCGTCACCAGAATGCACACCGAGGAAATGCACTACTTCGTCGAATCAATAAAAAGCGACTGTAGCAGGGCGCTCTCCATAACCGGACAGAGGGCCACGGCATACGCCACAAACTACATACTAATCAGCAACAAAAGCCTCGAGAACTACACGATGCGCCCATGCCAGGGATTCAAGTACCCGACAAACGGCTCCCAGGCCGCCATAACGGAACTTATGCTATGCGGAACATTCCAAGGAGCAACCGGCCCGGAGTCGAGATACATGCAGAACAACACCCTACTAGACTGGATAAACCGCACCGAACAAAACTCGCAGAAGCTTAAGTTCAACTCCGACATCAAGCTCAACGACCTCACGATAGGATTGTACGACCCCTACAACCTACTAATACTCTCCCACTTCGACATCATAGTCTACGACGAGTTCAACCAGACCCGATACGCAGGCTACAACATACCCATAACAGCCGTGATACCAGCCAGCATACTCGAAGACCCGTTGTACTACCTGCAGTTCTCAATGCCCCCTTCCATGCGAGTCTACAAAAAATGCGTCACGTACCCTTACGTCAACGGAAGCGTCATCGACTCGTGGATTACAGAAAAATGCTACCTCCCCGTCAGTTTCACATACTCCGCGCCGTCGGTCTTCGACAGGCTTGACGGCCTATCGCAGCCTAATCCCGCCTACGTCACCCAAGCAATAAACCTCTCTAAGGAGCTGAACTACACGCTCTCCGGCATCGGATTAGAAAGCATGCTAGACCTAAACGAGCTAATAGGGCTTAACGTGAGCGTCAACTCCAGCTTAAGCCAGATAGACCACATGTACTGGAACAAGACAGTCGCCTACTGCTGGGTAAAAGGCATGGACTACAGCAGCTTCAGGATTGACACAGACCACGCATTAAGGTACAAAGTCAAGGACTTGTACTGCGCAATAACGATAACCGGCAACGGCGGCGCCGCGGAGAACTACACCCCCGACGCGCTACGCGTTCCAGTGAACACGACAGTATACTGGGTCAACGCGGACTCAATCTCGCACACCCTAGTAATAAACCCTAATCTGTGGGTCGGGAACGCAACGCTACCCCCGGGAGGACGGCTTGAGAAGATGATAACCACGCCAGGCACATTCAACTACATGTGCGTTAACCCTGGGCATTCAGCCGCAGGAACAGTCATCGTGTCCTAGCGCTTATATTGCATCTCAATCAAATAATTAACCTGAACATCATGGAACCAGACCCGGCATCAGAAGGCAAGAAGAAAGAGTTTCTGGAAGTAATAAATTCTGCAGGCCGCCTGAGCATAACAGAGCTATCCGAGAAAATCGGACTCGACAAGATTGAAGTCAACCGCATGGCAGAGCAGTTCAGGAACGATGGCAAAGTCATAATAGAACACCACTACCTCACCGAGCCTGACGTAGAATCGATAGAATTCAACAAGAGGCGGTCCAACCTAGCTGAAGTCTCCGCCAAAACAATACCCATGCACACGCCCGAAGTCCCGCAGACCGCCATAACCCCCATAAAACTCGAGGAAGAGAAAAGGGTGGAACGGAACATAGAGATAATCCTCGACGCATACAACATAAGCTTCGACGACGTCAACTTCAAGCTGAAGATAGTCGACAACGGCGACTTCGTGCCACACTATCTTGTGTCAATGCCTCACATAGACTTCGTCACACGCGCCCTATTGGACGAGACGAAACGCTCCCTCATAGGCGAGATTCAGATAGAGAGCCGCGAGATGTTCGACCTGGAGAAATTCAGGAAACTCAGACTCAAATTCCTAAGCCGCGCCAAGGAAAAGCTGAAGAACGTCCTCAAGAAAGCCTCCGACGAGTACATCTCAATACTCAGCAGGGTGCTCGTCAACGAGATGATAGGACTCGGCGACATAGAATACATGCTCCTGGACGACAACATCGAAGAAGTCGTCGTCAACAGCAGCCGCGACGTAGTGTGGGTCTACCACCGGAAATACGGCTGGCTCAAGACGAACATCATAGTCCCGAGCGAAGACCTAATACTGAACTACTCCGCACGGGTCGCAAGGGAAGTCGGCAGGGAGATAACCC
>JAPKXP010000040.1 GCA_026394745.1 Candidatus Altarchaeota archaeon | reverse complement strand
CATGCAAAGGGATGGAGAGCTGGAAGGTCAGTACACGTGAAGCACTACTTAAGCGTTATCCTTAATCCTTCTCCAATAACCTTTAGTTCTACCTTATCCTCCCTTAACAACCACCCTAAGGCGGCCGCAAATAACGGGCCTTTCTCGCCGACCTGCATTCTCACTTCAGAAAGAGGAACCTCGCCCCTGCCTTCTAATGCATTGTAGACTTCCCCTGCTGTAAGCCCAATCTCGTTCTTCAAGTCTATGTCTCCAGGAGTCTTGCCCTGTGACGCGGCATACTTCATTAAGACCCGCCCGAAACCCATGCCCCCGTTGCCACTGCGCCTTCCGGCGCCCAAGACGCGCTTTATCATAAACCCCTATTGAACAACACAGTATATAAATTTTTGAGCCTACTTTGAGGGCGTTATTATTTACTCTTTCGAATAACTAAGCTGATGGAAGCGCCTGAGATGGTTAGGATTCTCGGAGTTGCGAGCGAGACTCCGTCACACAAAACTTTCATACTGGAAAAGAAAATTCGTGCCGTTCCGGGACAGTTCTGCATGCTTTGGATTCCAGGCGTGGACGAGAAGCCGTTCTCCTTTTCAGGGGTTAAGGGTAATGTCAAGGTCACGGTCAAGAAGATTGGCGGTTTCACCGAAGAATTGTTCAAGCTGAGGAAGGGCGACCTAGTTGGCTTTAGAGGACCCTACGGCAAAGGATTTGCGCCGGTGAAAGGCAGAGTCTGCCTGGTCGGAGGCGGCTGCGGCATAGCGCCGCTACTGCCGCTAAAAGACTATGTGAAAGGCGACGTCATTATAGCAGCCAAGAACAAGAGCGAGCTCATGTTTTCAGGTGAATTCAAGAAGAAAGGATTCAGCGTCCACTTGGTGACCGACGACGGCAGCGCCGGGATGAACGGATTCGCCCACGAGAAGCTTGCCGAGCTACTTAAAACAGAGAAGTTCACCATGGTCTACACGTGCGGCCCTGAGATTATGATGAAAAAGGTCCTTGACTTATGCCTGAAAAAGAAGATACCCTGCCAGCTCTCGCTAGAACGGTACATGAAGTGCGGCATAGGCGTATGCGGAAGCTGCATGCTCAGCGAATACCGGGTCTGCAAGGAAGGTCCGGTGTTCACCGGAAAACAGCTTTCCGGCACGGAGTTCGGAGTCAAGACTAGGAACGCGTGCGGAAGCGGGAAAAGGATTTAATAACGTTATTCAATAGTTAAGCACCATGAAAACTGTCGCTGAAGAGGTTGCGGGAATCCTATTGGAAGCTAAAGCGGTTTCATTCAACGTCGAACGACCCTACACTTTCTCGTCAGGCATAAAGAGTCCAATCTACACCGACCTGCGGCTGTTAATATCCTCTCCAGTCCAGAGGGACAGGATTGTCGGGCTTTTGGCGGAACTCGTCAAGACGAAGGTCGGCCTCGATAACGTCGACATCGTCTCAGGCACTGCGTCGGCTGGAATACCCTGGGCTTCCTGGCTCTCCCAGAATCTGAAGAAGCCGA
>JAPKXP010000151.1 GCA_026394745.1 Candidatus Altarchaeota archaeon | reverse complement strand
GCTACGACGCCATAATCATGGCGAACGGCGAGAAGGTGTGCGAGGCTGGCGGCATAGTCGGCTTGGTTTTGGATTGGGTTAGGAAGCTCGTTGTCTTCATTGCGGAGCAGCTTGACACTACCGTCGACCCGAATAGCATTTGCGCTGAGGCTACCGGGACTGTGGCTTGGACTTGCGGGGACGTTCTGTTCATCGTGAACTCTCCCGACGATTATGACAACAGCATGTCCGTCGCCGAGACTTTATACTCTAACGCCGAGAAGCTGAAGCTTTGCACTGAGAGCTCTTTGAACGGCACTATCACTAACGGGCACGGTAATCCGATGCCTTTCATAAAGCTTACCGCGACGTTCGACGGCAAGGACTACTCCGGCAGGAGCGATGCGGACGGGAAGTACGACATACGGATTAAGGACTTTTATCCTGACGAGATGAATCCGAAGGACGTTAAGCTGAAGGTGGACATGACTTACGAGCGCGACGGCAAGAACTATTACACGGTAATCGAGGTCGTAGACGCCAACAATATCATCTCGCTGGAGAAGGACTTCAAGCTGAAGAAGACCGCTGACAAGACTCAGAACGTGGACTTCATGATTAACGCGCCTGCTGGCGCGAAAAGCTTTGTTGCCGGCGACTCGGAGTATAAGTCTGCGACACGCCTGGAGAACATGAATCACTTCGCTGCGACTTACTATCACATGCACGAGGCAGTCGATTTCGCGCTCACACAGCTTAAGGCGAACATAGACTACAAGCTGCCTGTAGACGTTAGGATTGGGGGAGGCGACGGAACTTATTACACGCCAGGCACCTCAACGATATTCATCGACGCTAGCGACGGCGGATACGGGAACAGCAACAGGCCGAAGAACAGGGAGTACCACGAGTTCGGGCACCACGTGATGTACGCAACTTACGGTGACTGGCCTCCGGACCCTGCAGGCACCAGTAACCATAATGGATACATCAACCCGAAGACCGGCGACTCGTTCACCGAAGGATGGGCGGAATTCTACGCGCTCCTCGTCTCGGAATACAGGAAGGACCCGAAGCCGGACGTGTACGCGAGCTTCGGCAGCATGGAGACTAACCGGAAGGCTTTCTCGCACAGAGGCTACGACGAGGAGCTTGCGATATGCGGGATACTCTGGAACCTGTACGACAAGAACAACGACAAGGGGGACACCGTCTCGGTATCACGCGACAAGATGTGGGAAGTCCTTAAGGTGAAGAGGGACGACTTCTACGAGTACTACAAGGCGTTCAAGAGCGAGTTCCCGGACAAGGCTGACAGCATAGACAAGATTTTCATAGAGCACGGCTTCTTCGCGGACAAGAATCCGGGGAGCGGTAACTGGAGCATTGAGGAGCCGTATATAGACTCCAACGGGAATAAGGCTTACGACGTAGGCGAACCGTTCGTCGACTACGGGGAGATTCCAGGCGTCGGGAAGCCGTGGATGATGTACGACGCTGGCGAGACCATCGGGAAGGCTACCAACTACAACAGGCAGAACAGGAGCCTGGCCGGATACGTTCCAGACGGATTCCTGAAAGTCTCCGACACGCAAGTTTCGAGGTACCGCGTGTTCGTGCACTTCAACAAGCCGCAGGACGGTTCAGACTACGATTACCCGGTGGACGTGATAGACGGGATGATTTACCTGAGTCCGCCGCCTGATGACGTGGACCTGACGATAACGGTCAAGCCTGACTCGCAGGACTACTCGGCGTCAAGCGTTTACACGATAACTAGCAAGCAGTACAACGAGAAGTACTACAAGACGCCGGAGGGCACGGGGTACATGGACTCGCACACCTTCAACCTGAAGCCGACCGGAACCAACAAGGACGTGCAGTACGATACCACGCTGAACGGGGCTAAGCCGAGCTTCGACACGGACAAAGGCCATGACGTCAGCTCCGGCGGATGCTGCTGCCTGCCTCTGCTGCCGCTCATAATCGCCGGGCTGCTCTCCGTAGTCTTCCGCAGGCTTCCGTAGTAAGAAGCCTATTACACAAGGATTTCCTAAGGCTGACGAGAGCGTCAAGTCGGGAATGGATGGCGGGGGGATATCACATTCTTGACAAAACGGATTTAAAGCCGGTCAGTCGAAATATTAGATTGAACATGAAAGTCGGGTTCATAGGCGTCGGAAGGATGGGGTCGGCCCTCTTGGACGGCTTCGTCGGCAGGAGGATTGTAGGCAGGAAGGATGTCCTCGCTTTCGACAAGGACGCTGGGAAGGTCAATGCGCTGAAGGTTAAGTTCGCGGACGCAAAGACGGTTGTATCCAAGTCTGACGTAGTATTCCTTTGCGTGAAGCCGCAGAACATGAACGAAGTCCTTGAGGGGATTAAAGATGTTTCAGAAGGCAAGCTCTTTGTCTCTATTGCGGCGGGAATCTCGACAAGAACGATTGAGTCTAAACTGGAGGACGCCAGAGTCGTCCGGGTGATGCCGAACACTCCAGCCCTCGTCGGAGAGATGGCTGCGGGGTACGCGCTCGGCAGCAAGGCGGATGACAGGGACGGGAAGCTTGTGGAAAAGTTCATGGACTCGGTCGGCGCGTGCCACCGATTGGAAGAGAGCCTGCTTGACGCGGTAACTGGACTTTCAGGCTCAGGCCCGGCTTACGTATACTACTTCATCAAGGCCCTCGCCGACGCCGGAGTGAAAGAGGGAATCCCAGATGACGTCGCGCTAAAGCTTGCAGCCCAGACTACTAAGGGAGCAGCTGAAATGATCCTGTCCGGGAAAGGAAGCCCGGAAAAGCTGATTGAGAACGTCAAGAGCCCAGGCGGGACGACCATAGAAGGCATGAAGGCGCTGGAAGAGATGAAGTTCCATGACGCGATATTTGAAGCAGTCAAACGGGCTTCAGCGCGCTCGAGGGAACTCGGCAAATGAGCTGATTTGGAATGTACGTGAGGAAGAAGAGGATACACGGCAAAGAGTATTACTACCTGGTGAAGAGCGTCAGGGAAGGCAGAATAGTAATCCAGAAGTTCATCGAGTACCTCGGCCCGGACATGCCGAGTAAAAGCCATCTTGAGAGGATTATGAGGAAAGCAGAGGAGAACGGAGAATAAACTTACTCCAACCTCATCTCTGCGACTATCGCGTCAGTCATCTGCTTCGTGCCAATCTTCGAACTCGGCTTTATGTCTGAAGTAACGTGCGTTCCCTTGGCGAGCGTCCTTGCTAGCGCCCTCTCCAGCCTGTCCGCAGCCCGCGTTTCCCCGATGTGCCGAAGCATCATCACAGAGGAAAGCAGTATCGCAGTAGGGTTTGCCTTATTCTGGCCTGCTATGTCCGGGGCTGAGCCGTGAGTCGCCTCGAAGACCGCGCACTTTTCGCCGATGTTGGCGCTCGGCGCTATCCCAAGCCCGCCCACGAGCCCAGCGCACAAGTCCGATATTATGTCGCCGTAGAGGTTCGGCATGACTATCACGTCGAAGTGCTTCGGGTTCTGAACGATTTTCGCGCACAAAGCGTCTATTAGCATGTGCTCGTAGGAAACCGTAGGATAATCCTTAGAGACTTCCTCTGAAACGCGCATGAAGAGGCCGTCGCTGTGCTTCATGATGTTGGCCTTGTCGACGGCCGTGACCTTGCGCCTGCGGTTCTTCACCGCGTAGTCGAACGCGAACCTGGATATCCTGGACGTGCCGCCTACGGAGATCGGCTTGATGCTTATGCCGGAGTCCTCCCGGATTTTCCTGCCGGAAAGCTTTTCGACCACGTTGATGAACTCGAGGGTATTCTCCTTGCCCTGCTCGAACTCTATGCCCACGTAGAGGTCCTCGGTATTCTCCCTCACGACCACGATATCCACGTCAGAGTACTTGGACGGCACGCCCGCGTAACTCTTGCAAGGCCGGACGCACGCGTACAAGTCGAGCGAGATGCGAAGCTCCACGTTCACGCTCCGGAATCCATTGCCGACTGGAGTCGTTACAGGACCCTTCAATGCGACGCCGTTCCTCCTTATGCTCTCGACGACGTGAGGCGGAAGCGGAGTGCCGTGCTTTTCTACGACCCCCACGCCTGCTTCCACAACATCCCACTCGATGTCGACCCCGGCAGCCTGTATGCACCGCTTCGCGGATTCGATGACTTCAGGGCCTATTCCGTCGCCCGGAATCAGCGTTATCTTGTGTGGCATTTCTCATAATAATCAGCGCGCTAAAATAAATATGTGGGTGAGTGCGTGGGATGCGGCGGCAGATGCTGCATGGAGTACATAGTCTCATTGAGCGCGATGGACGTGAGGAGGATTGCGGAGAACACCAAGTTTTCTCCGGAGTTTTTCGCCGACTTCACGCCTGTGGACGAGATGGAGTCCAGGTGCCAGGACGTGAGGATAGACGGGAAGTACTTTTATATGACCCTTAGGAGGGACGAGCGAGGGTGCTGCGTTCTGTCCAAGCTTGAGGGCGACGACATCAAGTGCATGGTACACGGCTTCCACCCGCTCGTGTGCAGGATTTACCCGTTCACGGAGTACGAAGGCGAGGTCGTGCACCGAAGGAAGTTTAGGTGTGAGAGTAAGTGGCAGCTCGACTTAGAGACGAAGGACCGGATTAAAGCCACATTAGAACAGAGGGATGAGGAGATAAGACGCTTCAACAAAATCGCTCGTGAATGGAACGGGAGGGGCGGCGGCGGAAGAAAAGAGTTCTTGTCTTTTATACTCTGACGTCTCCTAATTAACATGGCTTCCGCTGGCGCTGTAGTCGATAATGCGATAACGCTCGTGGACATCGGCGGCACCAAAGAGCTTATCCTAGTCGTGGGAGTAGACGGGAAAGGTAGGTTAGTCAAAGACAGGATTTTCTCCCAGCACGAGGTTAGGACTCCGGTCGGGAGCGTCAGGACTTTCTACGACAAGACCACGCAAGCCATACTGGAGACGCAAAAGAAGGCTGCGGGAGTTAGAGTTATCCCGATAATCTGCGTTGGAAGCCCGGGAAGGTTCGTAGACGGAATGATACAGCCAGGCTCCGCAGCAAACTTGGGGAATCACCCGCACGAGTTCGACGGAGTGAACCCCAAAAAGGAGCTTGAGGAGAGGCTGAATGCGAAAGTTTACGTGGGCAACGACGCGATAGCCCAGATGTGTCACGGAATCGAGACGCTCCTCGAGGATAAGGAGAACCGCGAAAAACTTTTAGGCAGGAAAGTCTGCTACGCCGGCCCGGGAACGGGAACCGGGGGAGGATTCTGCAGGGTCGGAAAGGACGGAGGGATATTAGTCTACACCGACGGACACATATACGACATACTGGTTCCGGGATACGACGGTAAGGTAAAGTTTCCGTTCGAGTGTGACGGCGTCAAATACAAGGCGGAGCTGCCTTACGAGAAGACGAAGCTTGAGGACCTGCTGTCAGGCAGAGCCATAAGGCAGATAGCGTGCGCGATAGAGCGGAAACTGATTTTCAAAGGAGCGGAGCCGCTGTTCCTGCCTGCGCTGCCAAACTACGGGACAATGCACGAGAGCGAATTAAAGCTTATGCTGGAGCACAATAACGCCGAATCTCATGTCACTGCAAAATTCCTGAGGGAGACTTTCCTTCAGGCTAGGATGGAGACTGGAGTAATCAAAAGGGCTAAGCCAGTAGTCCGGAAAATCTTCGAGTTCGAGGGCCTTATGTTAGGGAAGCTGATAGAGTGCGTTTACACCGGCAGAATAACTAAATTACGCGACGACGCGCAGTGGAGCGCCGCAGACAAGAGCAAAGTGGAGGGCACCAGAGACTACCTTATCGGAGGCTCGGTCGGCACGCGCGGAGTCGGGGGGAAGATGATACAGGAAAGCTCGCTGGAGTACTTGAAAAAGAAGTTCCCTAAGACAAAATTCAGCTTGCACCCGTTGATTGTGGAGACCGCGAACGCGGGCGCTTTCGGAACGTTCGTGTTCGCAGACCATAATGAAGTAATTAAACAGATAAAACACCGCGCATAGGGATTAATCCTGCTTTTGCGCGATGTATCCGACAATCCAGCATTCAGTCTCGACCGCATCCAAGAATTCCTTCGTGTACGGCTTGTAGGTGACGACGGAGTCGGACGCGACGCCGTCGACTGAGCCGGCTCCGCCGGTTGTAGTGTAAGGCTTGGTGAGGAAATCCCTGAGCTTCTCGTCGTCAGTCTCAACCTTGACGTCATTCCCGCAAAGTTCCAGCGTCCCGGCGAGCTTGCCCTTGCCTTTAGAGTGCACCAGATAATAGAAGCTAAGTTTCACTTTCCAACGCCCTCCTTGAAGTACCCTTCCGCCTCCTCTCAAACTCCTCGTCCAAGATGCGCTGCCTCTCCATGAGCTCCATCGTCCTAAGCATGCCGAGGAAGTGATAGTCATCCCTCTTCGGCATGGACGCGTCCTTTATGACCACATACTCCTTGGGAGGCAGGTCGCCTGAAGTCTTGAGGAAGTAGCTTGTGTGAACGACCTTCTCTCCTGAAGGCAACGACGAGGTATGGGTGAAAACGTGCTTCTCCATGAACTTGAGCTTGTCGTACAGAACGCTGTTTCCGGCGTCCTTTGCGGCGACCGCCTTAGCCCATATGCCAGCGGAATTGGTTGTCCACGCCTCGTATATTGTCGCGAAGTCTTCGAGCGGGTTTTTTGTTCCGTAAGCCTTAGCGAACTCCGTCGAGTTCTTGCTCGACACCCACTCGCCGTCGCCTATAGAATATATCGACCTTCCTAGTCCGGCAGGCCTGCTTGTTCGCCCTCCGGACTTAACCTTCCATCCGCCTATTTCGGCAAACTCCGTGAACAACTGCTCGCTGAGGAACCTGAAGTGTATGCCGTGCGCAAGCTCGTGACCTATTATGCCTTTAGTGACGGTAGAGTCCACGAGCAGTCGTATCGAACCGCCGGCGGAATAGTATTCGCCGGCTACGCCGCCCCATGCGGCGTTCTTGCCTGAGTCGCCTCTCGTAGTCCTGTCGGCGATTATCGCGTTAGCGGACTTTTCCGCGACGCCCTTCCCTGAGGCGGAAAGGACTTCTTTTATGTCGGAAAGCTGCGACGTAGTGAACGTTCCTCCGGCGTCAAGAACGAGAACGCCGAACTCCTTGAATATAGCGGCCCTCTCCTCGCCGTGAGAGAACGACTTAACGTATTCCTCGAAAGCCTTTCGAGTAGCAACATCGCCAGACGAGATGCGCGAGGTGACCGAGCCGATTCTGTCGAAGAAAGTCTGGTCGCCGGTCCTCCGGTAATCCTGCAGCATGTCATGAACCCTTGATACCACAGGCGAGAACGAGACTTCAACAGGCTGAGGCAGACCCCGCTCCACCGGACTTGCAACCCTCTCCACCATAAGTTAAATACCGGACTTACTAGAATAAAAGAGGTTTGTGGAGTGCAGCAAGGCTGAATCGTGAGGTAAGCCATATTTTAAACTTGCCGTAGGTAATATGCTATTATGAGGGGTTTGGTTGCGCTGGCTTTCATCGCTATTCTTTCGGGGTGCATCTGCGAAAGCCCTGACGAAGACCTGGGCAATTCCACGACGACTGTAGAAGTGTCTACCACGCTGAAGTTCGAGGAGCCTAAAGACAATGAATCGTGCGAGGCCTTGGGCGGCATATGGGGGCGCATGGGACTTTCGCCGAGCGAGTCGTGCAATCTCCCGACCTCGGACGCAGGCAAGACGTGTTCAGACAACAGCGAGTGCGAGGGCATGTGCATAGCAGAACTCTCGCCGCTGAATCAGGCGCGCTTGGGCAAGGGCGAGTACGTCAAAGCCAAAGGCAAATGCTCTGAACGCAGAAAGAACGTCGGCTGCCTTGCGATGGTGCAGGAGGGCGAGGTCAGGGGAATGCTCTGCATGAGTGCTGGTCAGGAGACTGCACTTCGGGATACTGCAGTTAAACGGCAGTACAAGGGTAGGCTTATCTGTTGAGCGACCTCGTGTAGTTCAGCAGCCCCCCTAATCTTATTATCTTAATCTGCCGGACCGTGTAATCGTGCTTTAATTTGATTTCCATGCCTTTAGTCTTGTTGAATGCCGTTATTGCGTTGGACTTGAGTTGCTCTGTCAAGTTTGTCAATTCGATAACGTCGCCTTGCGTTATCGAATCGTAGTCTTTCTCGTCAGCGAACTCGAAGGGCATTATGCCGAAGTTGATGAGGTTGGCCTTGTGTATCCTCGCAAAGCTTTTGGCTAGTACTGCCTTGACTCCGAGGTGCATCGGAGCGATGGCTGCGTGCTCCCTGCTGCTTCCTTGGCCGTAGTTTGCTCCTCCGACTATTAGCCCTCCGCCAGCTTCTCTCGCCCTCTTCGGGAACTCGGAGTCTACCTGCTCGAACACGTGCTCGCTTATCGCAGGAATGTTGCTTCGAAGCGGGAGTATCTTGCTTCCCGCGGGCATTATGTGGTCTGTTGTTATGTTGTCCCCGACTTTCAGCAGGACTACGCCTGAAATCTTTTCAGGCAGCGGCTCCTTCTTGGGCAGGGGCTTTATGTTCGGCCCGCGGATTACTTCGACTTTATCTGGAGTAGAGTTTGACTTTATTATCAGACTATCGTCTATAGCGAACTTCGAAGGCATCTTTACGCTAGGATAAGCGCCGAATTTTTGCGGGTCTTTGACTACCCCTGCTAATGCTGAAGCGACCGCGACCTCGACGCTGGACAGGTAGACTTTCGCGTCTTTTGTGCCGCTCCTTCCCTCGAAGTTCCTGTTGAAAGTCCTTATCGAGACTCCGCCGCTCGGCGGGCTCTGTCCCATTCCTATGCACGGGCCGCACGCCGACTCCATGACGCGGACTCCGGCACTGATGAATGACGCGAGGGCCCCGTTCCTCGATAGTTCCTCGAAGATTTGCCTTGAGCCAGGCGAGAGCGTCATGCTGACTTCAGGGTGAATCTTCCTCCCTTCCAGCATCTTGGCTGCGACCATCAGGTCTTTGAAGGAACTGTTGGTGCAGCTTCCTATGCACACTTGGTCGACCTTCAGGCCCTCGATGTCCTTGACTTTCACGACGTTGTCGGGGCTGTGGGGTTGCGCGATTAGCGGCGTAAGCGAGCTTAAGTCTAGTTCAATCGTTTCGTCGTATTCGGCGTTTTCGCTTGCGGAGAGCATAGTCCAGTCTTTTGCCCTGCCCTGGCTTTCCAAGAACTTTTTGGTCGTCTCGTCGCTGGGGAATACGCTGGTTGTCGCTCCGAGTTCGGCTCCCATGTTGGTTATGGTCGCGCGCTCCGGCACTGATAGAGTCTTGACTCCTTCGCCGTAGTATTCTATTATCTTTCCTACGCCGCCTTTGACTGTGAGCCTGCGCAGTATTTCGAGTATGACGTCTTTTGCGGTGACCAAGGGATGGAGTTTTCCTGTGAGCTTTACTCCCAAGACTTTCGGGGTGTTAAGGTAGAATAGTCCGCCGCCCATCGCGACCGCGACATCGAGTCCGCCGGCGCCTATCGCTATCATGCCGAGTCCTCCTGTAGTTGGCGTGTGGCTGTCGCTGCCGAG
>JAPKXP010000098.1 GCA_026394745.1 Candidatus Altarchaeota archaeon | reverse complement strand
TCGGCGAGAAATACCGGGTATTAGACCTTTTCGTCGGTTTTGGGATAATCACTTTAATCCAGCTTAACGAGAACACTCTGGGTGTGGGTGCGAAGTCTCTGCGTAAGATGCTGGTCGAGTCGTCTAAGAAATGAGTTTGTCTTCCAGTGTATCCCAAATCAATTTAGCGGCGTCCTTCTTTGTCGTCTTCTCAACGGGCTTCGTCTCTCTTTCGTCTATGATGAACGCTTCAGTATCGTCTGAGCCGAAGATGCCCTTCTGCAGGTCGTTTGCGATAATCAAGTCTAGCTTGCTTTCCTCAAGCTTTCTTCTGGCTGATTCCACAAGCTCGCTCCCGTCTAGGCCGGACTCTGCCTTGAACCCGACGATGAAGAGTTTAGGGAACTTCCCTCTCGCCTCCTTGACCAGCTTCCTCGTCGGCTTTAGCTTCAAGACCAGTCTGCCACCCGACTTTATCTTGCCTTCAACCTTCTTTTCCGGCGTGTAGTCTGCTATCGCCGCAGTGGAAATGAGTACGTCCACGCCATTCAGGAGAGAGAGCGTCTTCTCGGTCATCTCCTCCGCGGTCCTGACTTTGAAAACTTTCGCGCCTTTCGGCGTTTCGACGTTCACCGGGCCGCACACCAATATAACCTCGTGGCCTCGCCTCAAAGCATCCTCGGCTAATGCGACGCCCATCTTGCCTGAACTTGAGTTCGTTATGAACCTTACGTCGTCAACAGGTTCCTGGGTCGGACCCAGCGTTATGAGGACTTTCATGTCGATTATTTAATAGGTGCTTCATATTCTTAACTCGATGAGGATAGCTGGATTCGACGTCAGGAAGGAGTGCCCCAAGACCATGCTGAACGGCCCCTGCGGCGGAGTTCACAACGGCATGTGCGAGGTCTCCGGCTCCTGCGTCTGGGTGAAGATTTACGCAAAGCTCAAGTCGGAGAAGAGTCTTTCCGAGTTCGTGAAGGTCAGGATGCCGAAGGTGAGTGAATGAGCACTCTTTCAGAAAACATGGGGAGGAAGTTCGTCTACACCGTCGAGACGAAGCCGCCGCACGGTCCGGACCTCTCGGAATTCATGGAGAAGATTGAAGTTTACAAAAGACTCTCAAATAAGATTCACGGCGTAAACGTCGTGGACAACCTTGCTTCAAGGCTTTTCATGAGCTCGTTGTCTTCGAGCATACTGTTGAAGCAGAACGGCGTAGAGCCTGTGATGCAGCTCGTGTGCAGGGACAGGAATGTCCTCGCCATGGAGTCCGACCTGATAGGCGCTGCAGCGTTCGGGATACAGAACGTTCTCGTGCTGACAGGCGACCACCCTAAGAGCGGCTCCAGCGACCACAGGAACGTAAGGCCTGTCTACGAGCTGGACTCGACTTCATTAATCAAGGTCGTTTCGCTCATGAATTCGGGCGTGGAGATTAACGGGAAGCCGCTTAACAAGCCGACGGAATTCTTCGTCGGAGGCGCAGTCTCCCCTGGCGTCAAGCCGCTCGAGCCTGAAGTGCTCAAGCTCAAGAGGAAGATTGCTGCCGGAGCAAGGTTCTTCCAGACTCAGGTCGTGTTTCAGGAGAGCGTGATGGAGCGGTTCCTTAACCTATCCGACAGGATGGTCGGGGATGTCAGAGGCAAGATAATACTCGGCTTGATACCGGTTTCCTCTGAAAAGACCATAAATTTCCTAAACAAGCTCCCCGGCATAAAGGTCCCTCCTGAAATCTCGTCCAGAATAAAGTCCGCGAAAGACCCGGTGGAGGAGGGCGCGCAAATAACGCTCGAGCTGGTCGACAAGGCGAAGTCGATGGGTCTTGCCGGAGCCCACATCATGCCGGTCTCCGGAGTGAAGGCGCTCGAACGGATATTCAACGAGCTTTGAATCTAATGTCCTAAAATGAGGTTGGATTACACGCCCCTATACGTGGCGTTCGGCATAGGGCTTGCAACCTACCTTTTTTTCCGTCTCTCTAAGATAACGCCATCCATCAAGTTCAACGACGTCGTCTACGACAAGATAAGGAACGAGATACACCTTTTCGTCGAGAACAAGAGCGACAAGAAGGTTTACGTGAAGCCTTCGCTCAGGTTGATAAAGCTTACTCCGGCGCTGGAGTGGAAGGAGAAGACTTCCAACGGCAACGGAATACAGATGATGTCTGCCGCCAAGGGCAGCGTCATTAAAGGATACGAGCTGATTGGGGAGTATGTCGAGCCGGTTCCGATCGGGCCGAAGAGCGTTATGAAGGTCGTTTATCCTGTGTTGAGGGACTTTGGCATAAGGGCGTACGACAACATTCGCGTCGACTCGTCCTATGGCACTGAGTCGGGTAAGCTGGAGTCGAACCTTTCCTCGACGGTACGGATGAATCTCCACGACCTGCTTTCTTCCGAAGAGTATCTTGAGGAGTTGTCCCGGCTTCTTGACGACTCAATTCAAAGCCAGCCGAACACGGCCGTTTCAGTTGAGGTTCCGGTCGAATCCGTCAAGGATGCAGCTTCCGAAGACATGAAGCAGCCTGATATGCAAAAGATTTCGAAGTGTGACGTGCCTGTTCAGTCACTGTGCGTATGCTGCGGCAAGAACCAGTGGCTCACGTGGGTCGTCAACGAAAAGCACGTTTGCGACGAGTGCAAGGACTTCCTGAGCAAGGACGATTCTCAATCTTCAGACGTAGTTGCCACAGATTCCGGGGTGCGGGGTGTTTCAGTCAAGGGCGACGATTTCACCGACTTGGATGTCGAGCCTGATGTGGAGATGTTCCTCGCCGCGGAAGACGTGAAGCTGAAGCCAAGGTTCCAAAAGATTCTCGAGCTATTGGACTCCGAAGGGTTAAGATAGGCAGGAACTTCAAATACTTCTCGACTAAGGAGAACGAAAAGATAGTATTCTCAGACGAGGCTTCTGTCGGCGGCGGAATGGACGACGACGCTCAGATTCTGACGTAGCGTTTAAGCATGCTTATCCCTCTACTGACTTTAGAACCGATTCTCTTGCCGATGCCCAGGCCCTTGCCGGTGTACTTCACCATAATCTTCCTGGCATTTTTCACTTCCTTGAGCATCTCGTCAATCCTTCGGTCGAGGATGGGCTTCTGTATCTTCGCTATCTCCCGCATTATGAGCTCTCGCGTGGAGACTACGGAATCCCTTATCCTGCTTGCAAGTCCAATCATCTTAAATTATCTGCTGCTAGAAAGCGGTCTTCCCTTCGAGTCGAGGACAAGCGGCACGACTATTATCGTAAGCCGAGGCAGAGTTTTCTTGAATCGTATGGTGTTTATCTCCTCGGCCCTGAGGAGGGTTTCGTCGCTCACTACGATGGAGTCGAGGCCCGGGTCTATCGTGGCTATGCCGTATATGTCGTTTATCTCCACTACTTCGTAGGGCGTCTTCAGGGTCTTGATGAATTTTTCCAGCTCGCGCTTCCTCTTCGCGTAGCTTGTGATTTTCTTGGTCTTGAATCTCCTGGCGAAGTCGTCTGACGTGAGACCTATCGTAATGTGCTTGGAGTTCTCGAAAGCTGTCTTGAGCACTTTTTTATGCCCGTTGTGCAGCCCGTTGAAGGTGCCTCCGACGACTGTTTTTTTGAACATTAATACCCCTCCTTTGTGTGTGAAATCCTTTTATATCTCTTACTATTATACTAATAATAATTAGCGTTTTTAAGCAATAATCACATATCTTACATCATGTTTGATGACATATACAGCAAGATAATATCCAAAGCAGACTACCGTATACTCACTGCGATACCACCCCTCTTCGCAGTTCTTATGCTGTTTGTGTTCCTAGTTAACGGCGTCTCCTATGGCCTTGAGTTTCAGGGCGGTACTTGGGTTGAAGTCTCAACGAACAAGACGCTCAGCCACGAGACGCTTTCTGAAATAAAGTCGAATCTTGTTTCAGACGGTCTTTCAGACGTTCAAGTGTACGAGACGAGCGGCATAGGCTCCAGCGACAACACGCTTACCATTGTGACTACGAGCGTCGTCGACGACAAGAAGGCGGCCGGCCTTCTTTCAAGCTACTTCGGAGAGCTTAGGCCGAACGACATAGGTACTGTAGTGCTCGGCAAGACTCCCCCCGCAGACTTCGTGGACAAGGTTAGGTCGAGGTTCACGCACATGGACGTTTCAGTCAACGGTACCGTCGTAAAATTCGTTTCCCTTGAGCTTGATTCCGCCGAGCTGGACAGCGCCGTCGAATACTACCTCGGCGAGAAGGTTGATTTGAGCGTGCAGAAGAGGAATTTGGACGTGCGGTCTGTCGGCCCCACGCTCGGGAAGACTTTCAGGGAGCAGGGTATCAAGGCTATTTTCTTCTCATTCATACTCATGAGCATAGTCGTGTTCCTGGCTTTCAAGGAGGTAATCCCGTCAATAGCAGTCATGCAGGCTGCGGTAAACGACGTTTTAATAACGCTCGGCTGCATGAGCCTGCTCGGCATACCGTTCGACTCAGCGTCGCTGGGCGCCCTCCTGATGATTATCGGTTACTCCGTGGACACGGACATACTCCTGACAACCAGGGTCCTCAAGAGGAAGGGGTGGACGGTCAACGAGAGCATAGACAGCGGGGTTAAGACCGGCCTAATGATGAACTCGACTACGATAGCTGTTATGTGCGTCACGATAATTGTCACGACATTCTTCATCCAAATCGCCACGTTAAAGACGATAGCCACCGTGTTGTTTTTCGGGATTGTGGGCGACGTGTTCACGACGTTCCTGACTAACGCAGGCCTCTTGAAGTGGCTTGTTGAGAGCAAGGTCAAAAAGGGTGTGCACAAAAGATGATAGGAAAGTTAATCAAGCGGTGGCAGGTTCTCATGTGGATTTTTTTCGTATTCATATCCCTGATTCTAGTGTTCAACATTTTCCCCGTGAACAAGGGTGCTGGCGTCGGTCCTGGAAACGGCCTCGACTACGGCCTAGACTTTGCAGGCGGAATACAGTTGCAGTTGCGCCTTGAAAAGCCGGTGGACGCGGATACCATGTCCATAGAGAAGGGGATACTCGAGAACAGGCTGAACAGCCTCGGACTCTGACCTGGCTCCAGGCGGGACAAGATTATACACTTCGTCTTCCGGGTTCAACTGGGAGGTCACGGTCAACCACAATCCTGAGGGCGCCTGCAGGTTTGGTAAAGTAGCAGATGGGAAGATGGGCAGGCCAGTCGACATATTCATAGACCGCCCTGAGAACACGTCCATACTCATGCCTGAAGGGCTTTACCTGCTTTTGCAGAACTTTAGTTCGTCAGGAACGACGGAGGACACTTTGTACGGCGATTCCCTCCTGAGCGTGATAGAGAACCGCTCCAGGATTCCTGTCGTGCCGTTCACCGACGTGAACTCGAGCTTGAGCCAATTGTCTAAGCTGAAGGCGGAAGGTTTCAATAACGTCGTGTTGGCTGGCGACGAGTCTCAGATAAGCGAGGATGTGCGGAATGTCCTCCAGGAGTCTGGTTTCAAGACGTCCCGGAAGCCGCTAGCCTCGAATGAATCTCATGTCGGCTGGGTTATGGCTTTGGCCGGCCTGAAGAATTCCCCGCGGCTGAACTTTGACACCCGCGGCGAGTGCGTCTACACCGCAATGATTACCGGCGGCGCGGTAACCATCGAGGAAGCTAAGATGAGGATTAAGGAGACTCAGGTGCTGTTGACGTCTGGGAACCTTCCTGCCAAGGCTACAATCGAGTCGAAGTCGACTACTCCCCCCGCGTTGGGGATGAAGTTCCTGAGCTACAGCTTCTACATAGGCATAATAGCGTTGATAACGGTTGCGCTCATAATCTACCTCAGGTACAGGCGGATGGACGTCTCATTGTCCATTATAGCGACCGACATAAGCGAGGTGGTAATCGTTCTGGCGTTCGCGGCTCTCATAAACTGGAACCTGGACTTGCCGTCTGTTGCAGGAATCCTGGCTGCGGTCGGTACGGGCGTCAACGACCAGATTGTCATGACCGACGAGACTCTCGTTGACCGGAGGAAAGACCGGAAGCAGTTCTTCAACGTGTCCGAGCAGATTAAGAGGGCGTTCTTCATCATATTCACGGCTGCTGCGACAATAATAGCTGCGATGATACCGATATTGAGCATAGGGGCCGGGATGCTTAAAGGATTCGCTTTCACGACCATAATGGGTGTACTGATCGGGGTATTGATAACAAGGCCGGGGTACGCGGTCGTGATTCGGGAGATCCTAAAGCAGGAAGAATAAGTTTCGATGGCGGACTTGGATTATATCAAGGGCGTCGAAGAAGAGGTTAAATCCAGGGTGGAGGCTGCGAGGATTGAGTCTTCGCACCGCATAGAAGCGGCTAGGTTAGCGCGTTCTGAAGTCATTCGCCTGGAGTGCTTGAAGTCTGAGAAGAAGACTATCTTACTGGTCGATGCTGCAGTCAAGGACGCGGGGAAGAAGGCTGCTGCTGTTCTAAGTGATTCCGAGTCCAGGATACGGCGGATTAAGTCTACTCCTGAAGGCAGGATTGACGAGGCCGTTGATTATGTTTTGAAGGAGATGGGGGTCTAAGGTGCTCAAGCCAGCTAGGATGTACCGGGTGGATTGCATAGTATACGAGCGCTTTAGGGAGCAGCTTGTGGATAGGCTGCATTCGGATGGTATCGTCCAGGTTGAGTGTCTTGGCGATGAGTTCTTGAAGGGGAATTCCCTCGTGAAATTTAGGTTCGGCGACGACTTCAAGAGGGTTTCTGAGTTGATTTCCAAGTCGAGAGAGCTTGTATCCACTCTTTCGCCTTACGGCGTAGAGGATGCCGGGTTCATAGAGGGGGCGCTCGACATAGACTGTACTCCGAAGACTTTCGTCACAAGGATGTCGTTTGCTGACCTTGTGGATTCTTCAGGCAGGTTCGTGGAGTCGTCGCTTTCCGAGGCTAAGTTGCATGAGGAAGGCATTAGCATTCTGGCTTCCAAGGTGAAGGCTGTCGAGGAGGATATCGTCAAGTACGGCCTGCTGACCCGGTTAAAGCATCCTATCGAACATTTCGGCCTTTCCAGCATGCTGTATTCGGTCGTCGGCCACCTGCCCAAGGACATGCTGGGTGGGCTTACGGATTCTCTTGCGAGGGAGTTTGGGGGCCTTTATTTCGCGTCCAGGTTTGACGAGCGCGACGGCCAGTGCTTCATGGTGGCTGTCGTTCCCGCTTCATATAGCCAGGAGCTTAACAAGGTATTGAGCGGCAACCAGTTCCGCATAATCGACGTTTCCGGCTCAGGCACCGTGGCTGAAAGGCTTGAGCGGCTTTCAGCAGAATTGAATTCTGTGAAAGAGAGGCTGTCTCAGGAAAGGTGCGCTATGCAGGACCTCTACAAGAGATGCTATCTTAAGGCTCTCGTAACGAAGGAGGTGCTTGAGCTGCAGAAGCAGAAGTGCGAGGTCAACATAAACTTCGCATTGACCGGCAAGACGGTGCTGCTCCGGATGTGGGTGCCTGAAGGCAGGTATGACGCGCTTGAGGAGGTTATACGCGAGGAGTCCGGGGACCTTTACATACTCGACGTCGACAGGGAACCTGTTGACGCTCCGGTACTGCTAGAGAATCCTCGTTTGTTCAGGCCGTTTGAGATGTTCACTCGAATGTTTTCGATGCCTAACTACAATCAAATAGACCCTACTGTCCTTATAGCCCCGACGTTTGTGCTGTTTTTCGGGATGATGTTCGCCGACGTCGTGTATGGCGTTCTGCTTTTCGCCCTCGCCTATTGGCTTGGCAGGAGCTACGGCCAGTACTCCAAGTCGATAAGGGACTTCAGCCGCATACTTACGTACTTCAGCTTCTCGACAATCTTATTCGGCTTTTTGACCGGGAGCTTTTTCGGGGACTTCCTCGGTACCTACGTCATTGGTAGCGAGAAGGGCTCGCAGGCCGTGGCGCTCTGGCTCGACCCATTATACAACGGGAACATGATGACTTACCTAGTGCTCGTGTTCTCCGTGGGCTTCGCTCACGTGCTGCTCGGATACTTTTCCGGCGGATTCGATGCCGTCAGGCGGAAGCAGTACAAGACTGCTCTGATGGACTACGCGTCCATGATACTCATGCCAGTCAGCGCGGTAGCCTACTTCCTAACGGGCTCGACAGCATTCCTTGCGGTGTGCGCAGTCTCCCTTTTAGCGATATTCATAAGCTCCGGGGTCATGGGTTTCTACTTGAAGGTCAGCGGCGTCATAGGGAACGTCGTATCCTACGCAAGACTCCTCGCTCTCATGGCGGCGGCGGGCGGAATATCTATGACCGTGAACTTTATGTCTTCCCTGATGCTCTCAATACCGTATGCTGGAGTCGTAATAGCGCCGGTCGTATTTATCGGGGGGCACACAATAAACTTAGCGTTGAACATACTGGGGTCTTTCGTGCATACTCTGAGGCTCCACTACGTCGAGTTTTTCGGCACGTTCTACGAGGGTGGCGGCGTCGAATTCTCCCCCTTCGCGGAATCGAGAAAGTATTCCAAGCTAATCCAAAAGGAGGTAACGTAAAATGGACTTGAACGTTCTGATAGACTATGCTGGAAACAACAGCGTTTCGATAGGCAACGTGCTTGCAGTACTGGGTGCTTCCATCGGCCTTGGTTTCGCCGGTTACGGGGCTTCCAAGGGTCTTGGCATATCAGGTGCCGCGGCCGCGGGGGCGACTGCGGAGGACGAGAAGAACTTCTCCAAGTTTCTTGTTCTTGAGGCTCTCCCTCAGACGCAGGTCATATACGCTTTCGTCATAGCGATACTAATCACGCTCGGCGTCATGAAGGGCGCGATGACCATCGAGAAGGGCTTCATGTGCATCGGCGTCGGCATAGCTTTGGCGGTGATGGAAGGTGTCTCTGGAGTGTACCAGGGTGTCGCAGCCGCTGCGGCTGTGGGCGCCGCCGCCAAAAACCCTAAGGTCTCCGGGAAGCTGATAATTTACGTCGTCATGGTAGAGCTGACTGCCTTGCTGGGTTTCGTGTTCGGCATACTCACACTGACTGTAAACAAGATTTACTGACTTCAAGATGGGTTTGATGGAGCTTGAGGCCAAGATTAGGGCCGACGGGGAGAGGGAAATCCAGGATTTGATGGACAAGGCGGAGTCGCAGATTACTGCGATACGCGATGAAATAAATCGTTCGGCAGCCAAGGAGGCTGCTAAAATAGTCGCCCAAGGCCAGTCGACTGCTTTGATTTCCGCAAACAAGGTCTTGAACGAGGCGAAGGGTTCTGCGGTGAGGCGGGAGTCAGCGGAAAAGAATGCCGTAATCGACCGTGTTTTCGAGAAGGCGAAAGAGAGCGTTTTGTCTTTCCCCGACTCGAGGAAGTCGGAACTCCTCACTCGGCTTTCCCACGACCCCGTGTTTGACGGCGGAGAATTCCAGGTGCTGGTCGACGGCAAGTACAGGAAACTCCTTAAGGGCGCGGGGGGGAAAGTGGTGGAATCCGAGCTAGGCGACTTCGGCGTAGTCATCGAGTCGATGGACGGGCTCATCCGGGTTGACAACCGTTTGGAATCGGTTTTGTCTAGGATGAAGCCTAGGATGAAGCCTTCAATCGTTAAAATGATTTTCGGTGGTGCGCGATGAACGGATTAATGCAAGACTCCATGGTCCAGTACGCGTACGCATACGGCAGGGTTTCCGGCATGGAGGCGAAGCTGGTGTCAGGGAGCACTATAGACTCTATGATGTCCGCAAGGTCTGCCGCAGAGGCGGCTTCAGCGCTCGACTCCGCGTCGTATGCTAAGGAACTTTCCGGCGTGGACGCCGTCTCCAAGGATGCTCTCGAGGACGCGCTTGCAGAAAGCTTCCGTCGGACGTTCAGGGAGATTTCTTCGATGATTCCAGAGCAGGATTCGCGGGAGATTGGACTGATTTTCTGGCGCGGCTGGGACGTTCAGGGCATAAAGGATTTAGTCCGTAGGATGCACGTAGGCCAGCCTGCTTCGGCACCGTCATCTGCTCTAGTGTGGTCTATGAGCCCTGCAGTGCTTTCTGAGCTTTCTAATGCGGCAGGCGTCGAAGAGCTTTACTCCAAGCTTCCTTCTGAATACAAGAGCATGCTGAAGAAAGCATTCGCTGAATACTCTAAGACGCACAGTCTATTCAATTTCGAGAACGCGGTCGACACGGCGTTAGTCTCCAACCTCCTGTCTGAAGTCAAGGGCGCCCTGCGCGAGCACGTCAAGATGAAGGTGGACGCGGTAAACATCATGTCTGCTGTAAGATGCAGGAGCGCGAAGATTAGCCCGCAAGAGTATCTGATCTGGGATGGATTCTATCTGACATCGCAGAAGCTCAGGGCGATTTCCGACGCAAGCTCGGGCATCCCCGAGGTCCTGGCTGGCACGCCTTACGCTGAACTAATCCGGGCGTCTGAGGCAGCGTCGCATGATTCATACTACTCCGACCTCGACGGGGCTTTAAGGAAGTTCATCTCGAACCAGGTTGCTCGCAAGGCGCTGGAGAAACCGCTCAGCGTCTACTCGGTTCTCAGGTTCATAGAACTCAAGTCCATGGAGTACTTGACTGTCAGGGCGGTCCTGCTCGGCAAGCATTCAGGCTTGGACTCGGTTGATTTACGGAGGATGGTCTCATGGCTTCAAAACGCCTGATAGTCTTAGGCGGAAGGGATGCGGTATCAGGCATGAGGCTTGCGGGGGTCAGGGAGTCTTACTTTGTTGACAAGAGTAACTTTAGCGAAGTCTACGAGAAGGTGAGGGACTCCGACTCGATGTTCTTCATAACAGAGGAGGCTGCAAAGCTTCTTGGCCCTAGGGTCGAGGAGCTCAGGTCCAGGACGCTGGTTCAGGTCATACCTGAAACGGCTGTAAAGTACTCCGTTATCAGAGATTTGATAAAAGACACGGTGTAAGAATCGCAGGGCCGCTGGTTGAGGCGGAAGGGATGAGCGGCAACAGGCTGCACGACGTCGTTTACGTTGGCGAGAGGCGTCTTATCGGCGAGATAATCAAGATAATCGGCTCAAAGGCTTTCATACAGGTTTACGAGGACACCACGGGCCTTACGCCAGGCGAGCAGGTCGAGGGGACTGGACAGCCGTTGAGCGTTGAACTCGGTCCCGGACTACTTTCCTCGATATACGATGGGATACAGCGTCCTCTGGACGAGGTAAAGCGCCAGTCAGGGGACTTCATAGCGATGGGCATATCGGTCAACGGCCTCGACCGGAAGCGGAAGTGGGCTTTCACGCCCACGGTCAAGAAGGGCGACGGGGTATCAGGCGGTTCCGTGTTAGGCGAGGTGCAGGAGTCTTCCTTGATAAGGCATAGGATTATGGCGCCCCCGAACGTATCCGGCGTCGTGACCGAAATCCGTTCAGGCGAATTCACCGTTGAAGACGTAGTCTGCGTCCTGGACGGGAAAACCAAACTCTCGATGATGCACAAGTGGCCTGTGAAGAAGTCAAGACCCGTAGTAAGCAAGCTTGAAGTCAACGTACCCCTGGTCACCGGACAGCGCGTGAACGACACGTTCTTCCCTATTGCGAAGGGCGGTACTGCCGCGATACCAGGCCCGTTCGGAGCAGGAAAGACGGTCGGCCAGCACCAGCTCGCGAAATGGAGCGACGCCGACGTCATAGTCTACGTCGGCTGCGGGGAGCGCGGGAACGAGATGGCTGAAGTATTGGTCGAGTTCCCGAACCTGAAAGACCCGCGGTCTGGGAAGTCCATTATGGAGCGTACTGTCCTCATCGCAAACACTTCCAACATGCCTGTCGCAGCCCGCGAGGCTTCAGTATACACCGGAGTTACGATAGCGGAATACTACCGCGACATGGGATACAACGTCGGGCTTATGGCAGACAGCACTTCAAGGTGGGCTGAAGCGATGAGGGAGATTTCATCGAGGCTGGAAGAGATGCCTGGAGAAGAAGGCTATCCGGCATACCTCGGCTCCAGGCTCGCAGCATTCTACGAGCGCGCAGGCAGGGTTAACTGCCTGGGCAACGGCAAAGTCGGCTCGCTTACCATCGTCGGCGCGGTGTCCCCGCCCGGCGGCGATTTCTCGGAGCCGGTCACCCAAAACACGCTGAGGATTGTCAGGGTATTCTGGTCGATTGACGCAAGGCTCGCTGACTGAAGACACTTCCCGGCGGTAAACTGGCTCAACAGCTACTCGCTCTACGCAGGCGTCCTGCAGGACTGGTTTGACAAGAACGTGAGCGAGGACTTCACCTCACACAGGAACGAGGCATACGGAATCCTACAGAGGGAGTCGGAGCTCATGGAAGTAGTCCAGCTCATAGGAGCAGACAATCTGCCTGACTCAGAGCGCCTAGTGCTGGAGGTGGCGAGGATGATACGCGAGGACTTCCTGCAGCAGGAGGTCGTCCACGAAGTCGACACCTATTGTCCGCTGCAAAAGCAGTACAAGATGATGTCTCTCATAATATCCTTCTACAACCAATCCCAGATAGCCTTAGACTCAGGCAGGACTCCGGAGGAGCTTACCAACCTGCCTCTGGTGACTGAAATATCCAGGCTGAAGTTCCTGCCTGAAAAAGAGTTTAACGCGAAATGCGAGGACATAAAGAAGGCGATAGAGTCGATAAACGCAAAATGAGTGTCGTGGAATACAGGACGGTCCGGGAAGTCAGAGGCCCCCTCATAGTCGTCGAGAGGACTAGGAACGTTTCATACGCCGAAGTCGTCGAGATAGTGGACTCTGAAGGCGTGGTTCGGCGCGGCCAAGTACTCGACGCCCTGGAGGACAAGGCCGTAATCCAGGTCTTCGAGGGTACTTCAGGACTAGACACCAAGGTTACTTCAGTGCGGTTCCTCGGCGAGACCCTAAAGGTTCCGGTATCATCTGAAATGCTGGGTAGGGTGTTCAACGGCTCCGGAAAGCCCATAGACGGCGGAGGAGAGATAGTTGCTGAAGACCGCCTGGACATAAACGGCCTGCCAATCAATCCCACTGCAAGAGAGTACCCGCGCGAGTTCATCCAGACCGGGATTTCCACGATAGACTGCATGAACACTCTAGTCCGCGGCCAGAAGCTCCCGATATTCTCCGGCGCAGGACTACCCCATAACAAGCTCGCGGCCCAGATAACAAGGCAGGCTAAGGTGAAGGACGGAAGCGACTTCGCCGTCGTGTTCGCGGCCATGGGCATAACCAGCGAGGAGGCTTTCTTCTTCAGGAAGGACTTCGAGAGGTCTGGAGCTTCGGACAAGATAGTGAGCTTCCTAAACCTTGCGAACGACCCTGCGATAGAGCGCGTCATCACGCCGAGGGTCGCTCTCACCGCTGCAGAATACCTCGCCTACTCGCTCGGCTACCACGTCCTCGTCATATTAACCGACATGTCAAACTACTGCGAGGCGCTCCGGCAAGTAAGCTCTGCAAGGGAGGAAGTTCCAGGAAGGCGCGGCTATCCAGGATACATGTACACGGACCTCGCTTCGATATACGAGCGGGCCGGCAGAATCAAAGGCAGGAAAGGCTCGATAACGCAGATTCCGGTATTGTCCATGCCTGACGACGACATAACACACCCGATACCGGACCTCACCGGCTACATCACGGAAGGCCAGTTCGTCCTATCCCGGCCGCTCCACAGGAAAGGCGTCTACCCGCCGGTCGACGTGCTTCCGTCGCTTTCAAGGCTTATGAAAACCGGGATTGGAGAAGGAAGGACTAGGGAAGACCACCGTGAACTCTCTAATCAACTGTACTCCGCATACGCTGAAGGCCGGGACTTCAGAGACCTTGTGGCGGTCGTCGGCGAGGAGGCTTTGACTGCAAGAGACCGAAAGTTCCTCGAGTTCGCAGACCGCTTTGAGGCGGAGTTCGTGAACCAGGGCTTTGAGGATGACCGCAGCATCGAGGAGACTCTCGACTTGGGCTGGGACCTTGTCTCGATACTCCCCGAGAGGGAGCTTAAGAGAATACAGGAGAAATACATAAAGAAGTACTTGAAGAAGAATGGCTGAAGAGATTATAGAGGGCGTGAACCCGACGCGCATGGAACTACTGAAGATAAAGAGCAAGCTGCGTCTAGCGGAGAAAGGCCATCGCCTGCTCAAGGAAAGGAGGGACGCGTTAATCATGGAGTTCATGAACATCAGCAAAACATCCGGAGAAGTAGTCTCCGACACAATCAACCAGTCTAAGACTGCGTCCACGTACCTGAAGTACGCGGACTCCCTCGCCGGGCCTGCTGCGGTAGACTCCGCAGCGCTAGCTGCCTCAGACCGGGACATACTAGTCGAGGTCACCCAAAGGAACGTCGTCGGCGTAAAAGTTCCGGACCTTTCAGCTCCTGATTTAACGCGGCCTCCAAACGAGCGCGGATTCGGCATTGTTTCATCGCACCCTATACTCGACAAGGCTGCCCTAGAGCACGAGAAGTTCCTCACGAAGCTAATCGACATGATGCAGGTGGAGTCGTCACTACGGTCGCTTTCAACGGAGACTAAAAGAACCAAGAGGCGGGTCAACGCCCTCGAGTACAGCGTAATACCGAAACTAAAGAACACTCAAAAGTACATCCGAATGAGGCTGGACGAGCTCGAGCGCGAGGACTTCTACCGGCTCAAGATGTTCAAGGGAAAGAGGGGTGACTGAATGATTCAAAAGCTGTTTACTCTGGCGAGGAAAAATCTTATAGAATGCGGGATAGACGACCCTGTGCGCGCAGTCGCAAGGCTTTTCGAGAATGAGGGTGTCGGCTCAGCGCTCGTCAAGCAAGGCGGCGAGTACGTCAGCATAATAACAGACTCCATGATATTCAACGCGATATCCGAAAACCGGGACGTCAGGGAGATGCGCGTCCGGGACTTCAAGCTAATGCCGCTGGTGAAAGTCGGCAGGGACGCAGACTACGAAGAAGTCATGGAGTCGTTCGAAAAGAACGGCGTCAGCAGGATAGCATTGACCGACGAGCTGGGCAAGGTGGTCGGAGTGCTGAAGAGGAAGAACCTCGAACGATTCGGCTTCTTCTACAAGGCATCCAAGTCGTCTAGTCTCAAAAGATGAATGCAGGAGCAGGCGTCATAGCGGAGATAGTCAAGGCAGTGGACTCGGAGAAGGGCGCGTCCGAAACGCTAGCCAAGTTCGTAAAACGATATCAGAGCGACCTAGAGCTGCGTAAAGTCAATGAGATATACGCTGAATTCCTCGGCACAGGAGACCCTAAAAAGCTGGATGACGCCAAGTTAAGGCTTAAAAACCTTTTATCCTCACGCGGCCTCGAGTCCTCAGGCGGAGGAGACATAAACCTTAAAGACCGCAGAAAGTTCAAGTCCGAGCCAGGAGCATGAAAAGCATTTTTTATTGGAGTATTCCATAACTTAAAACTCATAATCAATTTTGGGGTGATACGATGGCTAAAATCTACTACGACAAGGACGCGGACTTAGGTGTCCTAAAGGGCAAGACGGTTGCCATAATCGGTTACGGGAACCAGGGCGGAGCCCAGGCCCAGAACATGCGCGACTCAGGAGTCAAGGTCATTGTCGGCTCTATAGAAGACGCGTCTGCAAAGAAGGCGAGGGAGGACGGATTCGAAGTCTACCCGATAGCCGAGGCTGCGAGGAAAGGCGACATAATACACATACTGATTCCTGACGAATTCCAATCTGACGTCTACGAGAAGGAAGTCAAGCCTGGCCTGACGGCAGGCAAGGCCCTCATGTTCTCGCACGGATTCAACATAAGGTTCAAGAGGATTTTGCCGTCCAAGGACGTCGACGTGATAATGGTGGCTCCGAAGGGTCCTGGAATAAGGGTCAGGGAGACTTACGTCGAAGGATTCGGCACTCCTGCGCTCATCGCCGTCGAGCAGAACGCGAGCGGAAAGGCTAAGGAAGTCGTTCTAGCGCTCGCCAAGGCGCTTGGCGCAACCCGTGCCGGCGTGATAGAGACGACGTTCACCGAAGAGACTGAAACAGACTTGTTCGGCGAGCAGGTCGACCTGTGCGGCGGCGCGACCGAGCTAATCAAGGCGTCATTCGACACGCTCGTCGAGGCAGGATACCAGCCTGAGATAGCTTACTTCGAGACCCTGCACGAGATGAAGCTGATTACAGACTTAATCCAGAATGGCGGCCTCGAGTACATGTGGAAGTGCGTGTCAAACACCGCAGAGTACGGCGGGAGGACAAGGGGAAGCAGGATAATCACGAAGGACACGCGCAAGACTATGAAAGGCATACTCAAGGACATCCAGTCCGGCAAGTTCGCCGACGAGTGGATTGGCGAGTGCAAGAAGGGGATACCCAACCTAAAGAGGATGCGCGAGGACGATAGCAAGCTCCAGATAGAGGTTGTGGGCTCTGAACTGAGGAAGATGTTCGTCAAGAAGTAGGGTTTCCCCCTACTCTCCTTCTTTTTATTCCTTATTCGAATTAATTACTGCAATGGTCAAGTTAATCTGCATTACCTGGATTCCGAGAAGCTACATACACCTTTACGAGACCTACATGGGTTTAGACAAGCTGACGTTGAACGTAAGCGACGTCAAGTTCGACGACAAGCTGACGTTCAAGATAACCGGGTACGGCAGCTATCCTGAAATAACCTTCACCCAGGAGGACAGCGGGCTACA
>JAPKXP010000162.1 GCA_026394745.1 Candidatus Altarchaeota archaeon | reverse complement strand
ACTTTTGGCAGTAAACTCCTTGCGCTGCTGGACCCCGGCGAAAGGAAGGGCATTGCAGAGAGGGGCGGTACAGAAAGGGGGGCACTACAGGCACTGATGTTTTTCGCCGACATGGACAAGGTCATGCGCGGGGAACGTGTGAGGGTGTTGGACTCAATCCGCCCGTGATTACCTAAGGGGAGATACATTGTAGGGGGATTAGGTCCTCCAAATCCCGTTTACCAACAGGCCCCTCCCGGACTATCCTGGCTGTTTTCTGGGTCAAATCGACTATCGTGTTCGGCCTCCTGTTTTTAGTATGCCCGCCGTCCAGTATCATGTCAACGAGTTCTAGGAGTGATGCATCAAGCTCCTCGGACGTGGAAGGCGCAGGCTCTCCTGAAAAGTTGGCTGAAGTTGAGACGAGCGGCTTTCTTGAGAGTTCAACAAGCTTTCTTGCCACGGGGTTTCCGTGGCATGTCAGGCAGATGGTGCCAGCGGACACGAAGTCTGGTATCAAAGGCTTCTTTTTCACGATAACGTTCACGTCGCCAGGCCAGAAGTGTTCGATTATTCTCCTAGCGGAAGGATTAATCACACCGTAGTCTTCCGCGTCCTCCTTCCTCACTGCAACCTGAAAAGGCTTGCCTGAATCCCTGCCCTTCACGCCTTTAACTCGGTTCACAGCATCCTCGTCGAGGGCGTTGCAGAACAAGCCGTAGACGCTGTCAGTAGGCGAGATTACTAACCCCCCTGCTGCCAGAATCTCCGAAGCAATCTTTACGTTAGCGCCTGAAGCACGGGATATTTTCATTTCGCAAGCTGTCTCTTCACGTACTCGACTAGGCCGCCGGACTCCATCAGATTCATCAGGAACTCAGGCAGCGGCTTGAACTTGAACTCCTTTCCGGAGCTCACGTTAATTACAACACCCTTCTTGAAATCGACTTCAATGATTTCCCCCTCCTTCGCGTCAATCCTACACTCGACCAGCGGAAGCCCGATATTAATGCTGTTCCGGAAGAATATCCTCGCGAAACTGTTTGCTATGACGCAGTCTACACCGCAGCCCATCAGCGCGCGGGGAGCATGCTCCCTGCTGCTGCCGCAGCCGAAGTTGTCGTCGGCTACGATAATGTCGCCGGGCTTAACCTGCCTTGCGAACTCCGGCCTGACCTTCTCGAAAGCGTGTTTGGCAAGCTCCTTAGGGTCCCCAGTCACCAGATACTCCGCCGGAATAATCTGGTCTGTGTCAACGTTGCTTGCGAACTTCCAAACCCTGCCTCTGACTTTATCCTTCATTTTAACTCACGCTAAAGCTTCCTTCCTTTTATGCCGCCCCTGCCAGGGCGAAGCCTCCCCATCTCCTCCTCGAACGGCGTCATCCTGCTCCCCATCGGAGTCGCCTCCCTGACACTAAGCTCGTTAAGGAGCTTCTGCACGTCCTCCTCAGCCTCGATAAGGCGCAGGTCTACCCCCTCCTTCTTTTCCTCAGGCTTACGCTTCCTTTTCTGCGCGCTCATTTTAAGTCGTTCGGGTCTGTGATTCTTCCCTGCAGCCTTTTAACAAAAGGCTGGCGAAAATGAGTGGCATGCTCCGCATGCCACATTTAAACATTTTATTTTAGGTTATTTGGGTCCGTTATCTTTCCTGTTAAGGCCGACGCCGCGACGACAGCCGGCGAAGCGAGATATACTTTGCTGTTCTTGTGGCCCATCCTGCCGATGAAATTTCGGTTGGTGGAACTCACGCAAACCTCATCGCTCGCGAGGATTCCCATGTATCCGCCAAGGCACGCGCCGCAAGTCGGCCCTGAAACGTATGCTCCCGCATTGATGAAGACGTCCATCAGCCCCTCCTTGATCATCTGCTGCTGTATCCGAGTGGAAGCTGGAACGACAATCATGCGGACTCCGTTCTTCACCTTCTTGCCTTGGATTATCTTCGCCGCGACCCTGAAATCCTCAATCCTCCCGTTCGTGCAGCTGCCTAGGTACGCCTGGTCTATCAGAACATCAAGTTCGCTCGCAGGCTTCGCGTTCTCAGGAAGGAAAGGCTCCGCTACGGTCGGCACGATGTCTTTCGCGTCGTACTCGAACTTCTCAGAGTATACTGCGTCCTTGTCGCTGTACATCGGCTTGTACGCTCCCCGAACCTTACCCTTCAGGA
>JAPKXP010000137.1 GCA_026394745.1 Candidatus Altarchaeota archaeon | reverse complement strand
TTCATCTTAGTGACCATAACAAACGACCTTGTAGTACCGTTGATGCAGTTCTGCGGGACGGGAATAATTAAAAGCTGGGGCAAAGTGATTGGACTACTGAAAAGCAGTCTAAACCAGTTCATTGTCTACGCACTGTTGAAGCTGGGTTTTGTCATGATAACCAGCATAATAGAATTAGGGCTCGCGCTAATCGTATTCATTGCAGTGTTCATCTTTGTCCTGATAGTCGGACTAATATGCGTGCTGGCGTGGATAGGGCTTAGCGCAGTGTTCCCGGCAATGGAAGCCCTGCTGATACCAGCCATAATAGCGGCGGTAGCATTCCTGATAATGTTCTCTCTTGCAGTCGGATACTTAATGATAGTACTGACGCTGCCGATACCGGTCTTCTTCAGGTACTACAACGTACTATTCATGAAGAGAGCGTGCCCTGAGATGAACGTCTTGACCGGCCAAAAACCGAAAGACAAAAAAACAGGAGAAAAAACCAAGACACCATCAAAGGACACCGCAAAAAAGAAAACAAAGGCTAAGAGGGATGAGATAAAGGCGTATTAAAAATGAAGGCGACAATAGTAGGAGGCTCCGGATACACTGGAAGCGAACTCCTTAGGATGCTTTTAAGGCACAGTAAGGTGGATGAAGTCACAGCCACTTCAAGAACCCATGCAGGAAAGCCCGTGTCGGACGTGCACCAGAACCTGAAGGGCATATACGAAGGAAAGTTCGAGGACTACATCGAGGATAAAATAGACGCAGACATTATATTCCTTGCGGTCCCGCACGGAGAGTCGATGAAAGCAGCTCCAAAGCTGCTCGCACGGGGCATGAAGGTCATAGACCTTGGGGCGGACTACAGGATAAAAGACGCCGCACTATACGAAAGATACTACAAGGTAAAGCACGATAGCCCAGACCTGCTCGAAAAGGCAGTGTACGGCCTGCCTGAGATGAACAGGAGGGACATAAAGAAGGCCAATCTGGTGGCAAACCCCGGCTGCTTCGTAACCGCCGCACTGCTTTCGCTGCTGCCTTTAAGCCAGCTCAAGGATAAGATAGACGTGAAAAAGATTGTAGTCGACTCTAACACCGGAACTTCCGGCGCCGGCGCAACGCCAAGCGAATTCACACACCACAGCGAGGTAGGCGAAAACCTGAAACCGTACAATGTGGTCGGACACCGCCACCAGCCCGAGATAGAGCACATCATCAACAGGGTCATCGACGGCGCAAAGATTTCGTTCACGCCAACGCTCGTGCCCATAGTCAGGGGGATACTCTCCAGGACGCACGTCTTCGGAGACGTGGGTAACGTAAACATGATGGAACACTACGCAAGATTCTACGCGAAGGAGCCGTTCATTAGAATGTCCGAGCTGCCTTACGTGAAAAACGTCGCCTACACCAACTACTGCGACGTGGGAGCGCACTACGACAAGGAGAACAAGAGGGTTCTCGCGATAGCTGCGATAGACAACCTCGTGAAGGGCGCGTCAGGCCAAGCAGTGCAGAACATGAACCTCATGCTCGGCTTCGACGAGACTGAAGGATTGAGAATCATTCCAGCTCACCCGTGAGAATCATTGTCTGGCCGTTTTACGAAACTCGTCAATAAGCCGCTTCAGCTCAGGGTACAAATCCATCTCTCCGCTGGCGTTAAGCTGCTGCTCAGCCAAGTTAAACCAGGGGATAATGGACGAGGACCATTCACTCAAAACCACCATAAAGTCGTCCATGCACAAGCTCCTCTTCGCCATGCCCTTCATCGACTCGCTCCAAGGTATCTCGGCAGCCTTGTCGCAGACAGCGGCTATGTCCGAGGACGAGAAGTATTCCGTGACCTCCGCAAGGCGGTTATAGTCCACCTTCGAGTCCACGGGAATCTTCTGCGTGTACATCTTGAACAAGGACACCCTCGACTTTAAGTCCGGCGGAGGAATGAACACCTTGGTAGTGAACCTGCCTGAACGCCGGAGCGCAGGGTCCACGTCCCAAGGCGCGTTAGTCGCGCCGACGATAAGCACGTTGTCGTTGGACTCCTCTATCCCGCTCATCTCAGTCAGAAGCTGGTTCACGATGAACCGGGAGGAGGTAGATTGCATAGACCTCTTGCCGCCCAACGCATCAATCTCGTCGAAAAACAGTATGGAAGGAGCACTGCTTCGAACCTCATTGAAGATGTCGTGAAGCCTCTCCGAGCCGGCCTCCGTCGTATGGTCCAGTATGTCAGGTATGTCCACGGTATAGAAGTTTACGCCGGCCTCGCCGACCGTAGCCCGCATGATATAAGTCTTACCGCAACCAGGAGGACCATACATCAAAATGCCGCCGCCGGCCTTATGCTTGAACTCCTGCGACAGGGAGGGGTTGGTGAGCGGGTATATTATCGCCTTGTTAAGCTCCTCTTTCACCAAATCCATGCCGGCGACGTTAGAGAACTTTATGGCTGCCGACTCTAATGGCGTTGAATTCAGTCCATAACCCACTGTTCCAAGCAGCATCGGCTCGGGGCGGTAAGCGCCCTCATACTTTTTCGGTGAATGGACGCCGCGCAATGCAGAGACGATTCTCACGTCGAATTCATCCTTTCCGAGGTAGTGGTAGACGCACTCCAGTATGGGCAGGTAAACTATCTCGTGCAGCAACACTCTGCTGTTGAAGAGTATCCCAAGCAGTTGGGATAGTTTGTCTGGCGTATGATTAATCTTGACTATAATATAGCTAGACTCAAACACCTCAGACTCGACAAGAAGGTTCGATAAATGGTAGGATGGATTGTTGAATCTTGGCATCGACAAAAGAGAACGCACGTAATAAGCGCTCCTGTGCACGTTAAACATAGCGTCCAGCAGGCCCTGACCTAAAGACTTGAGGAGCGGCTCGTCCTCGCCTGGAATGTATATCCAAGCATACCCGTTGCTAGTGAGCTCCTCGGCAGCCTTCTGGGACGCTGGGTCGAGGTCGTTGTACTTCACCTTACTGACCGACATCAAGTACCCTAAGACGCTTATCGCGCTGAACGAAAGCTTGGTCAGGGAAAGGAGGCTGAATTTATCGAGCGCAGGCAATTTGAAATCATCCTTCTTTACCGCGGAAACTACTTTCTCCTTCAGGTCTTTCACGTGGGAATAATATATGTTCCCGTCGTTCAAGCCGATGAAGAAGTAGTTTTTGTTTATCACCCTGGAAATCTGACCCTTCCTAGGCATGCACTCTGCGGAAACCTTGAGCAGCGGAAGGTAAAGACGTCGGACGCTGCATGAAACGTTCGTCGAATACACCTTAGAAAGCTCGCTCTTCCTCCTCTCGAAATCAGATAGCGCCCTGGACTCGCTGAGCTTATTTAATTTAGACTCTATTTCTATAAGCTTCTTCTGATCGTCCCGGGTAATCTCCCTGAAACTCTCCTCGTCAAGCTCCCTCTTGTGGTACTTAGACTTTGCGAGTTCAATCATAGACTCTATCTCAGCCTTCTGCCGGAGCAAGTCCTCAACCAGCAAGTCGCCGTGAGCCGCCTGCCCGTCTACGCCGGAGTCGACGGCACGCTGCGGCTTCTGCTTCTGCACGTCGTCCAAAAGATCCTGATACAAGTCGGCCTCGCCGCTCGCCTTAATCTGCTGCTCGGCCAGTATGAACCACGGCTTCAATGAAGACGTCCTCGTGCTGACGGCTTTGATGAAGTCCGCCATGCTTATCGGCCTCTCGCCCTTGCCCTCCAACGCCGCAATCCATGGTATCTCGGCGGCTGAGTCGCAAACAGCCTTCACGTCGGCGGAAGAGAATCCACCGGTCAAGTCAGCAAGCTTCTCGAAGTCCACGCTCTGGTCGACCGGCCTGCTGCTGGTGTGGAACTTGAATAGGAGCACTCTAGCCTCGGTG
>JAPKXP010000179.1 GCA_026394745.1 Candidatus Altarchaeota archaeon | reverse complement strand
ATGCAGGGGCAGGGTGAATTATCAGGGCAAACTGTACTCGCTGGTCTACGGCAACCCGTGTTCTGTCCACGTTGACCCGATTGAAAAGAAGCCGCTCTTCCACTTCCTTCCTGGTACGACCAGTTTCTCTCTGGCCACCGCAGGTTGCAACCTCCGGTGCTTGAACTGCCAGAACTGGGAGATAAGCCAGTTCACTCCGGAGGAGACCGAGAACATGGACTTGATGCCTGACACGGTTGTGGACGCCGCGGTCAACAACGGTTGCGCCTCGGTAGCTTACACCTATTCCGAGCCGATGACGTTCTACGAGTACATGCACGAGACAAGCAGGCTCGCGCACGAGAGGGGCCTGCGGAACGCCGTAATCACGGCGGGATACGTGAACGAGGAGCCATTGAGGGACCTGTGTAAGGTCGTTGACGCAATCAGGGTTGACTTGAAGGGATTCAAGGAGGAGACGTACAACAAGTTGAATTCGGCGACGCTGCAGCCTGTTCTCGACACCCTGAAGACCATCAAGGACGAGGGCGTGTGGCTTGAAGTGATAAACCTTGTCGTGCCGACTTGGACCGACGACCTGGACACGATACGGGACATGTGCAGGTGGCTGTACAGGAACCTTGGCCCGGACTATCCCCTCCACTTCAGCAGGTTCATCCCGGAGTACAAGCTCGCAAGCCTCCCTCAGACGCCCGTGGAGACATTGGAGTCGGCGAGGAAGATAGCCATGGATGAAGGCCTCGACTTCGTGTACATCGGCAACGTCCCAGGTCACGAGGCCGAGAGCACTTACTGCCCCCAGCACGGAGGCGTCGCAATAGAGAGGCGCGGCTACACGATAGTCCAGAACAACATCGACAAGGACGGGTACTGCCTGAAGTGCGGCGAAAAGATTCCCGGAGTCTGGAAGTAGAAGGGCGTTTTTTTAAATTCGGTAGTCAATAGTCTAAATGATGATTTCAAAGACAATAGTCTATATTATAGACGCCGAGAAGTATTTCGAGGGCGTCATCAACATACTCTCAAAGGATGTCGTAGGCAACGACATAATCTATGTCACGACCAACAAGCCATACGGCCATCTCATAAGGACTCTCGAGAAGAACGGCGTCAAGACCGACAGGATATTCTTCGTAGACTGCATTTCCAAGTACGTTGGCGAAGTCCAGGACAACAAGGACAACTGCCTGTTCGTGGACAGCCCGCACAGCCTCACGGACATGGTGATAGCAGTCGGAGTGCGGCTGAAGAGCGTGGAACACAAGGTGGAGAAGAAGATTCTGATACTAGACTCTTTGAGCACGCTGCTTTTGTACAACGACGCTAAGACCGTCGGGCAGTTCTCAAACTTCGTGATAAACAAGATGAGGCAGTTTAACGTCGACACCATAATACTCGCGCTGGACACGGACATGAAGACCGATATCGTGAGGAGCATACAGTCTTTCGCAGACGAAATCAAGAAGTACTGAAATGAAGCACGTGAATGGATTTTGGTTTGTCGCGCTGGCATCGGCGGTGATTCTGGTCAGCGGCTGCCTTTGCCCGCTGCCTGACGGGAATGTGACCGGAACGGAATCGGGTTCGACATCCACGACAACCTTGATTGAGGAATCCTGCGGCTCCGACTGCGCAGACGGTAAAGACCCGTTCAGGATAAGCTCGATGCTCGACTCCGGAGAATCCTACTTCTGCAACTACCGGATGCCGGACAGGCGCATGGACCTGTGGATTAAGGACGGGGAATACCATGCGAAAATCATGGAGGATAGGCACCCCACAAAACACATCCTCGGCGACGGCCTGTGGGTCTACATCTGGAATGACGGCAAAAGCAACGGCGTGAAATACAGCTCTCAGGACTTGATGAAGGCCGCTGGAAAGCTTAACGCCAGCGAAATCGCAGCGAACAAGACTAACACTGTCAACGTGGAAGTGCTCTGGATTGAATACCAGGGGAACAGGACCGGCTGCAACCAGACGTACGTGAACGCGAGCCTCCTCAGCCCGCCGTCGTACGTCGGATTCAAAGTCATAAAAGGCGAGCTGACGGACGAGCTGGACGACGTTTAGAAACAGGATAGTGGACTCGGAGTCCACTATGCAGTAGGTTCACGTTCCTACAACTTATCTGCTTATCTTATGGTAGTTTAAGGTATTAAATACCCGTCTGACTATGGTTATTACTATGGACTACATAATCCAGGTCAGCAAGCACGGGCAAGCAACCCTCACAATACCCAAACTGATTGTGGACGCTAAAGGCTGGACTCAAGGAACTAAACTAAACTTCAGGTTCGGATCTAAAGGTGAATTAATACTCGAAGAGAAAAAAGAATAATATGAAAATACTAGCTTTTTCTGACTGTGTTATAATTGCTGGAGATTTAGGGGGGTTAAAAGAATCTAAATGTTTAGAACAATCTAAAAATATCATTAATGAAATATCTGGGATTAAAGCCCCAATCATGTATGTTCAGGGCAATACTGACAAATACCCATTTGAAACAATCATCTCTCCTAGAGCTGTTAACCTACACCTGAATCCAACAGATGTTGGTGAGTATACTTTTATTGGATACAGTGGTTGTATTGAACGGTTCAGTCATGATAATCCATCTTTAAGACAAAAGTTACGTGATCGAGTTGATTATTTTTTTGATGCTAATATTGACGCTTTTCATGAAGCTTGTGAGGAAGTTAAGAGTATACGCGAGAACGAATTAAATGATATACTTGAAAAAATTACTAAAAATAGGGACAAAATAGTGATTATTGCTCATGAGAGAATAAGTGGTATTGAGTACTTGAAGATTAAACCATTTTTACACATTTACGGCCATCGCCATAAAGCATTTTCGAGAAAGTATAAGGGTGTACAATGTATTAACGTAGCTGAACTTGACGATAGGCTAACTAGGGAAGATGCTACAATTAACAATTATGTTATTATTGATGTGTCTGGTACGGAAGCAAATCCAAGTTTTCATAGAATAGATGAGATAGAATTTTGAATAAAACACTCCACCCATTAAACAACTAAAATATAAGATTCAATTAATTATATGGTGTTTGTTGTAAAACTAGCGAAGAATAGAAAATTTAATCTCTCTATATTATAAGACTTCAATAATACTCGAAGAGAAGAGAGAGTGAACCGGCCAATAAACTCTCGTGTACACACAATTCTTTCCATGTCACTATTATATGATATATAGCGAGATACACAGTTTCTTTTTTATTTTTTTTTATGGTATATCTAATGTAAAGCCATTGTTTGTGTGTGTAAATATATTTTCCCCCATCTTATAACTTAACTTAAACACCGAAACTATTTTATATATATATTATTTAAAATGAATTCTTCCATTACAATCTATCAAGTCAAACCTCATTCTTAATCTCCCGCATCACCCTAACCAACAACGCATACACCAAGAACAAAGGGCTTGACATGATACTGAAAACAACATACAGGAAGTCATGCACCGCCTGAACCAAGTAATAGAATCCTAACTTAGTCTTCTTTGAACGCTGGTATTCCATAAAGTCTTTCCGCAGGTTGATAGGCCAAGCATCGAACATATCAAGCAGTACATTACCCAGGAAGTTCACGCCGAGCCGTGAATGTTCTATCTCATGCTTCAGTATAAGCTGCCGGAGTTCAGGATACTTGCGCAAGCCCTCGTCAATGACTATGTAATGTCCTATGGGCATATAGAACCCGCCGACAAGCCTCTCGTCTTTAACCTCAAATATCCTAGGCTTCATAAACCCAACCTCCTCCTGGTTGAACAGTAAGGGCAAGGTAGGGAGGGAGGATAACGCCCATGAATCCTCTTGAAACTGAAGAACGTCAGACCGCAGACCTCACAAACATAAATGCCCGAATTATGAATGACCTCATAACCTACTGCCTTTCCCATGGCTTAAACCTCCCTCGAATATTGGCGGCACATCGCCCTCATCTGAAATCATTACAACCTCCGGTGCTGACCCCTCATTAGTCAAAATATCAAGAGACTCCTTCCGAGAGAACCCCTGCCTCATAAGCTCGTGCAAGGCCTGCTTATACGACCTCGCCTTCTTCCTCAAGCTGTTGGAATCATTATCCGCAAACAGCTTGTCGAGAAACCGTTTGTCAAGAAACGTCTTGGCACAATTAACAACCTCCGCATCAATCCTCGCCTCCTTCAAGGCAGCGAGTATCTTCAGGTCGCTGTGGTATTCGGCTAATATCCCCTTAATGTTCTTGCTTTTCTTCTTCATAACTTATACCTCATGAGTCTAAGACAACTTGGCTCAAGCATAGTATAAATGACCCTGTAATTCTCATCATCAGACTCTTCGTGCAGCCGCGTCAAGACGTCTTCAAGCGCGAGCTTGTTGTCGCTGGAGAGAATAATGCCAAGATTCCAACTCACAAGACCACCCCATAGTATTCAAGGCAGGCTCGCCCCAACTCAGTAAGCGAATAAGCATACTCCTGCTTTTCCTTGCTAACACCCCACGCCTTCCGCCTATACCTTCTTATGAGCTTATGCTCCTCCAAGACCTTACAGTGTCTCCTAGCCTCTTTCTGGCTGACTCCTAGACGGTAGTCGAAGCTAGGCAGGACCTTATCTCCAGGAACGAGAGCCTTCAGTATTCCTAGACGTGCTGGCGTGTTCAGT
>JAPKXP010000003.1 GCA_026394745.1 Candidatus Altarchaeota archaeon | reverse complement strand
GAGCATTCGCTGTTCCCTTGGATGACCGTCTGGGATAACGTGGCTTTCGGGATGCGCTCGCTAGGATTCAGCCAAAAAGAGGTTTCGGAAACAGTCGCAAGAAAGATAGAGCTCGTAGGCCTAAGCGCGTTCAAAGACAACTACCCTTACGAGCTTTCAGGCGGCATGAAACAGAGGGCTTCCATAGCGCGGGCTCTGACGATTAATCCGAAGGTCCTGATGATGGACGAGCCGTTCTCCGCCTTGGACGCAATCACCAGATACAAGCTGATTCAGGTGAAAGGCGTCAGAACATGAGTATGTCCGGCTTGAACACTAAAAGCAGTCCGAGAGTGAGCATAAGCACGCCGCCTATAAGCTTCATCCACCTGCCCTGCGTTTCAGTAATCTTCTTGGAGCTGAGAGTTATCACAGCGATGCTGAACACGACTAGGTCGTCGAACATGTAAATGAAGTTGTAGAACGCCAGGTACATGTAGTTCTCCAGGGGCGCGAGGTTGCTCATCGTCAAAACCCTTGTGTATATGGCTGGAAATCCGGCGGTACACAGTAGCTCAACCAGGTTGACGGTGAACGCGAGCGCTATTGTGCCGAGGAGCGTCGCGGGAAGCGCGACGTTGTTTACAAGGCTTCTCATCTTGCTGAATATCGTGGACTTCACTGACTCTGGTATCGTCAGCGACGGTCCGATCTTGAACGCGAAGAAGTCCTTTATGTTTATCAGGCCGGCGAAGGCGGCGAGAAGGCCTATCGCAATTCTTGTGGGCGCCATGTAGCCGACGAACAAGAACACGTTAAGCCATGCCGTCATGAAAAGGAAGTACATTACGCCCGACGCGAGTATGAAAGTGCCTCCGACCAGGAACATCCTCTCCCTGGACTTAGTGTACACCAGCAGGGCAAGCAGGAAGCAGAGTACCCACATCGCGCACGGGTTGAATCCGTCGAGGCCTGCTATTATGAGGGTGAACAACGGAAGCGACATGGTCTTCGGGTCGAGCGTGTATTCTCTCCCGAAAAAGTTGAAGGATACAATGTCGTCTGTCTTGCAGGACGTCTGGTTCGACTGATTTTCAATGTAGCTCCTGCACTTTACGTCCGGACTCACGCACCCGTTATTAAGGCAATCCTGTATGTCCTGTTCCATCAGGATGCTCATTTCCCACGTGAAGCCGTTATAGTACTTATCTCCTATGAAAGTCACTGGCGTGCCCTTAGGCACGATACCGTAGGCCTGGCTCACGTTCAGAAGGTAATCCGCCTTAGTCTGGTTGTGCCAGACCTCATAATCGACTACCGTGAGGCCGGGATACTTCTCCTGCATCAAGCGGATGAAATTCCACTCCTCCTCACAGTGCGGACAACCGTCACCCCAGAAAAAGTATACTGTAACGTTGCCTTGAGAAGCATTCGCCTCCAGTGCAGAGGCTGCCTGCGAAAGCAGCAATAAACCCAATACCAAAAAAATCGCGCGCTTCATCGTCAAAAAGTATCTTTAATATTGTCTTTCGCACTTATTAATAATCTATTCAAATGTTTTCCCGAAAAAGATGGCTGAATCAAACGCACCTGAACCGAAGGCCGAGCCGCAACCGCAGGCAAACCCGCAACAGCCGCTGGCACCTCCTGTTGCGCCAAAAAAGCCCGTAGCCAAGGCAGAGAAAGAGTTCGGCCTGAAGGAATACGTGATAGCCATTGTCGGATTGATGCTGCTCCTCTGGTGGACTGGAATACTAGATGACTTAAGTTTCAGCGAGTTGAGCGTGTCTAATCCATTCGAGTATCAGCCTACCGCCCCTCCAAAGGATAATTTCAGGCTAATAACGCCGCTGAATCCGATTGGCAATAATGTGGCCCTCGCCACAGGCAGTTTCATATCCGAGTTCGCAAACACAGGAAGCGATTTAGCGACTATAGAACAGATTACAGTACAGAACTTCAAAGGCAAGAAAAATTGCACTGTAAAGAACGAGCTTCCAATCAAGCTGGAGAGCGGCGGACGCTTCAACCTCACGGCAACCGGGTGCTCCGTCCCAGGGGCTAAACTAAGGGGCCAGGCGGACATAGTCGTATACATTGACCTGAAGACTACGAAGAAGGCGAGATTCCTGTCGCAGAAGTCTAGGATGGCCGGCCAGGGAGCTCAAGGACTCCAGCAGGCCAACAGGACTCAATCAGTCTCCAACATTCCGAATCCAGACGAGATAGTGAATGAAAGGTCTTTTGGAACGTTGACTGGATTATACTTGTAACCGTCCAACATTTATACCTTGTCTCCTAATACTTTTTACCAGTAATCAATAACTTTTTCGTACTAGAATGTTCAAGAAAGGCCAGTCTGCTATGGAGTATCTGATGACCTACGGCTGGGCCATCATGGTCGTCATGGTCGCAGGCATAGCCTTATGGAGGCTCGGCGTTCTAAACATAGGTTCTACTGCTCCGCCGACAGCTACTGGATTCACGACGATTAAGCCGATTATGTCATCCTGCGAGCTTACCGGAGACACGTCAGACTGCCCCTTTGGTACCAGTTGTAGCAGTATGAATCATTGTGCAGGCATCTTCAAGTGCACTTTCCTCAACGAGGCTGGGGCTCCAATAAGGATAACTAACCTTAGGATTTCGACAGAGCGGGGTCCGTGCGGCCGCATGTGGATGAGCAAGTCAGGTCGATTCGGCGGCAGCTATGACTGGCGTGACGGATACTGCTATGTCGGAAGGAGGTCTCAAGGTTCGACTTGCAGCAACCAGTTGTATCGACTTGATACCGACTCGAATTACTACAACTACTGGACCGTCAATAAAGACGAGATGTTCGTGGTGTTGGCACGCAGGTGTCCGCCATCGATACAGGCAAACTATGGGGGTGATTGTTGTGGTTTTACCGGGAATGTAGCTCCGATAGGAGACCAGTATGCGGTAACCGTCGACTTCGAGTACGAAATAACAATCGGTGGGATAACCTCTGAAAAACACTCTGTCGGAACTATCCGAGGCAGGCGTGCTGCATTTGGCGGAACGGCTGACATGTTTTCATCGCCTTGTTAACATTAAATTCAACGATATACTGATAAAATGTGGTAGTAGTATTGCGTGTCCTCCCGCCTTCTGCCGTCTTTGGAATCCAGCAGGCCAACAGGACTCAATCAGTCTCCAACATTCCGAATCCAGACGAGATAGTGAATGGAAGGTCTTTTGGGACGTTGACTGGATTATACTTGTAACCGTCAAACATTTATACCTTGTCTCCTAATACTTTTTACCAGTAATCAATAACTTTTTCGTACTAGAATGTTCAAGAAAGGCCAGTCTGCTATGGAGTATCTGATGACTTACGGCTGGGCCATCATGGTCGTCATGGTCGCAGGCATAGCCTTATGGAGGCTTGGAATACTGAACGTCGGCAGCAGTATTCCCACTACAAGCGAAGGATTCCAGGCGATAAAGCCGATGTTGTCTTCCTGCGAGCTGACTGGAGACTACGACGGCCAGGCCTGCGAGGATGCGGGTGAACGAAGGCATGGCTGTCTGGGTGTGTTCAAGTGCACTTTCGTCAATGCCGCCGGAGCGCCGATACGGCTGAAAAGAATCTCGGTTTCTACCGTGCCTGGCAGATACTGCGACCAGCGCGGGAAGTTTTTCATAAGCAAGACAGGGCAGTTCGATGTAGCTGCTGACGGCGGATGTGCTCGCGGCAAGGCTACCGGAACCTGCCTTTACTCCCAGGATTCCACGGGTTTCCATAACTATTATGCTGTTGATAAAGACGGCATGTTCGTCATACAAGTCATGGGATGTCCTCCACGCCCGCCAGACGTTAATCCAGACGACTGCTACAACTACGATGGCCCGATCGCTCCGGTGGGAACCCCATTCGAGGCCGAGGTCGACATAGAATACGAGATAACAATCGGCGGCACCAAAGGAACCAAACACTCTGTTGGAACAGTCCGGGGGTCTAGAACGCAATGGAGCGGATATCCGATTAAACGGGTTTTCAATAGATAACCTGAATCACCCGTATGAATAAAACACCGTAATCAAAAGTGGTAGTAATATTGCGTGTCCTGCCGCCCTCCGCCGCCTTTCCTCTCGCACCCAGGCACACCCACCGCGTCCGCCCTACACTGCTTGCACTTGCGGAACTGCGGCAGGAATTTTTCGCATTCAACCCGCGCCTCCTGCAGTTCAACGCAGTCCGGCGCGCGACAATCCTTCAACTTGTAAAGCGGGATTAAAGGCATGATGTTCATTATGTTGACTCCAATCTTAGCGTACTTTTTCGCTATTTCGCCCGTGTGGTCCATGTTGACGCCCGGAATAAGCACGGTGTTTATTTTCACGAACATGCCTGCCTCCACAGCCTTCTTCACGCCCTCAAGCTGGTTCCTGACTAGAATCTTCGCTCCTGCAAGACCCTCAAGCCTCCTGCCGCGCCAGAAGACAGCCTCGTATACTCCAGCTGCAATCTTCGGGTCGACGGCGTTGACCGTCACAGTCAGGGTGTCGAGCTTAATCTCCTTCAACTTGTCAATAGAGCCAGGTAGCGCAAGTCCGTTCGTGCTAATGCACTTCATCAAGTCAGGAAACTCCCTGTCCACGAGCCTGAAAGTCTCAAACGTCTCCTCGTTGGCGAGCGCGTCGCCGGGACCTGCGACTCCAACAACGGTTAGCGGAAACTTCTCGGCCGCCTCACGCACCATAGCCAAAGCCTCATCAGGCGAAACAATCCTGCAGGCTACGCCAGGACGGTTCTCAGTCTCATTCAACGACCTGATGCAGTACCTGCACTGTATGTTGCACTTCGGCGCAACTGGCAGGTGAATCCTCCCGTAAACTTCATGCGCCTGCTCGTTAAAGCACGGATGCCTGCCGATGTTTTTCATGACTCACCCAGCATAAACCAACTGGTAACCAGATAATATAAGCCGAGCGCGATAAGCATTCCCGCGCCGAGGAACCTTATCCAACGCCTCCTCTCGAAGATGTTCTTGAACACGTCCGCGGAAACGAAACCGATTACCGGATAAACTGAAGAGCTGAGCGCGTACACGAGCATCATGACCGTAGCATCAACGGGGTTTACGCCGATTATGAGAGGCAGAATCAAAACAATCTTCGCGCACGGCGTCATGCCGCGCAACACTCCCATGCCGAGGCCGAGCATCTGCTGTCTCCCGCCCTCCTTCAGCACGCCCTTCTTCTCGGAAAGCATGAGCGCGCCGAAAAATATGCTGGAAAGCCCGAAGAGGATGTTCATAGTCCTCGGCGATACGCTGAGGTTCTGCCCCAGGAGGCCGACAACCAGCCCAAGAAACCCTAAGCCCAGAATCCTGCCGAGTATGAACTTCAGGGCAGTCAGACGGTCTGAGGCAGTCGAAAGACCGAAACACATGAACATGCAGAACCACAGGTGGCTCACAGACA
>JAPKXP010000166.1 GCA_026394745.1 Candidatus Altarchaeota archaeon | reverse complement strand
GGAAGCGTTGTCGGATGCGCCGCTTTACACCAGATAGATGAAGGCATTGCCGAGATACGCTGCATAGTAGTCAAGAATGAATTCAAGGGTTCGGGCGCAGGAAAAATCCTGCTTGACGCTTGCATGCGGGAAGCTAGGGATAATGGTTTCTCCCGTATTTTCGCAATCACTCTGGAAGGCGATTTCTTCATGAAGAACGGCTTCACCAGGATGAGCAAGCTGAAGATACCCTTGAAAACATTTTGCGGTGAACCGGAACTGAATCCAATAAAGTTCGCGAAGTGGATGAAGCTATTCCTGAAGATGCTACTCTCGGACAGCGCTTACGGGATGTCCCTACAATCCATGTGATTAAAGTAACGGTTTCATTTTTTGTTACAGCTGTTTCAGCAGGGGATTAGTCCTGTTTCAACAATATACTACTCAAAGAGGTATGTTTTTATTCGCATAAACAGTATAATGAAAATGTAGGTGTAACAATGGAACCTGGATTACCCGAATGTTTGGCAGAGAATTGTAGTCGCGCCTTCGAGAATTTCTCAAGGCATGGAGACCCTTTCCCTGGCAGGTGGCTGTTTGACATGATACAACCCCTCCAATTATTCCTGAACATATCTATCTTCGTAACACTCATCCTGATACTTTACTGGCTGCTTAAGGGCTCCAGAAAGCCTGTTGAAAGCCCGCTCGACATGCTGAAGAAGAGGTATGTGTCTGGGGAGATAGACACGGAAACTTACGTTCATATGAAGAAAACAATCTCTGATTGAAATGGAAGTCAGCGAGACCCGGCTTGCAGTGGCAATAGTCGTGGTATTCGGATTGGGAGTGCTGTTTTCAGTGATAAACGGCATATACGTCAAGGATACCGGAGAGCCAATCCCATTCATCGTATACGGCCTGACCGCCGCCTCCATGGGCGTTGGCGCGTTAATCATCATTTTGTTCCAGTGGAGGATAAGCCACAGCCAAATGCACAGGATACTCAAGGTGATGCCCGAAGACGAGCGTAAGATAATCGAACTGTTGATGAACGAGAAGCGGATTGAGCAAACCTATCTCGTGGCCGAAAGCGGCCTGTCCAAGGTGAAGGTTTCTCGAACGCTCTCGAAGCTCGAGCAGAGGGGCATAATAGAGAAAAAACCGCTCGGAAACACCAACCTGATCAAGCTGAAAATATAGCGTTCTATACCGTAGTTTCATTTTTTGTCACAGGTGTTTCACAAAAGGATATGTGCCGTTTCAGTGATTATTTTATAACGAATCAAAAGAAAACAAATGAATAACATGAAAAATACGGGTTTATTACTATTAGTACTACTTGTAATAGTATCAGGATGCGTTAGCCTGACACCGGAAGACCAGTCGACCAATTCCAACGACCAGCATAGTCCGGCACAAAACGATTATACGCCTACAGGACAGCAAGAGCCTGTATTGCAGATGGACTTCTGGCCTGAGATGATAGCTGCGTGCACCGGGAAAACAGTTAACGACACGTGTGAATTAAAGTCGAACGAGACTGTCGTAAACGGGTCATGCAAGCTAAGGCACGGTGGAAATCTGACGTGCATTCCGTTGAACACGGGTCAAAGACTGGGGTGGACGTCTGGCGGTAACGTCACAAACCCGCAGGAGATGGGCTTTATGCAGGGGCGGTTGGATGCGTGCACCGGAAAGTCCGTGAACGACACGTGTGAATTGACGATGAATGAGACAGTTATAAACGGCATCTGCATTGGCGGGCGGAACGGGGAGTTAACGTGCTTTTCCCCGGACTTTAGGCGTGGGCCGGGGCCAGGAATGGGCGGCCCGCAGGGACAGGATCAACCAGTGCCCGTAGACGAAGGAGATGCGGGCGGTATTATCGATTCCATGGGAGGTAATTGAAAAAATGAAAAAGCATATTCTGTGTTTAGGAGCGTTATTAGTCCTTTTTTCGACGCTTGCTCTGGCAGCACAGTCGAACTCGTCAACGAGTTCCGTGTCCCCGACAAACATGATTGTGGACTTCGATGCCACGTCATTTGACTCTAACCTACGAGCTGGGGATAGCGGGGTCATGAATCTGGTCATAAAGAATACCGGCGGCAGGCCTGCAGACAATGTTCAGGTGCTGCTTCCAAGCACCGCAGTGGTGCACTTAGACAAAAAGTTTTCTGTCAGCAGGATGGATGCCGGAATATCCAAGACTTTCCCTGTCATAGTCAGGGTGGACAGCAACGCCAAGTCCGGCTTGAACGCGGTTCAGGTGCAGATTAGCTATGACGGCTACTATTCAGACGGTACTGCTGACAACAACAGGATCGTGAACTTGGAAATACCGTTCAGAATCTACGGTAACCCGTCGTTCCAGATAATCCCCTCTAAGACAACTTACTTCAAAGACAACCTGGAGGCTTTTGAGCTTCAAGGAGTTACTATGGACTCCGTTAAAGGCGTTGAGGCTACTCTATCCTCTAGCTGCGTTACAGTAATCGGGTCTTCAAGGACGTATGTCGGGGATATAAACTCGAATCAAACTTTCAAACTGGTGTATCAAATCAAACCCTCTGATTCAGGCGCCTGTGTAGCCTCTCTACAGATGGCGTACACTGACGAATCCGGTAACAGGGCTCAAGACAACATCTCCCTGGGACTGAATGTCGAGGAAGCCGGAGTCGACTTTAAGGTCGTCAACATGAGCTACGCTCCAACCGGTCCAGGCGAGACAGTGAAAGTGAAGATAATCCTCAAGAACGTTGGCAGCGCAAACGCGGACGACACGACGGTGACTTTGACTCTAGCCAGCCCCTTCGCCCCAGTTGAATCACAAGAGAAGTACATTGGAAGAGTGGGTGGGGGACAGACAATTGACGCTGACTTCAACATAGCAGTCGGTTGGGATGCCACAACACAGGCCTACTCGATACCAATGACCATAAACTATAAGGTGGGCGGCACGTCCTACAGTGTGGAGAAGGATATAGGACTTGATGTGAGCGGGAGGGTCATCCTCGAGGTCATAAACGTTGACTCGAGTAGGGGGTCTGTCAGAATTGACGTCGCGAACATAGGGACGAGGACGGCGGACGGTGTTAAGGCCACGCTGACGACAGGAGGCGCGAGCACAGGATCTGGCGGGACGCAAAATTTCTCCCGTGGTTCCGGCGGTCAAGGAAACTTTTCCTTGGATGGGATGGAGAACAGGTCGAGAAGCTTCAATGCTACCGGAGATGCAAGCCAGTCGTATGTGTCATACAAGTCGGACATAAAGCCGAGCAAGCAAACGACGTTCACCTTCACGGCGAGCGCAACAGGATCTGCTATTCTGACTTTGGAGTACACGGGACTCAACAACGAGAGGGTGACCCAGACGGAGAGGATTACTCTATCAAGCGGTGGTAGCACCACAGGCGGCACGGGGACAACGTCCGGCGTGTCGAGAAACGGGGGAATCAGCATTACGACTCTTGCCTTATACGCAGCAGTAATTCTTGTGGTGGCTTTTGTAGCGTACAAACTCTACAAGCGCAGGAAAACCAAGGTTATGACTGCGGGCGTGAAGAAGGAATCCAAGTAAAATGTTGGACATAGCGGTAAAGAACGTTTTCAGGCAGAAAGTCAGGAGCATGCTTACGATGATGGGCATAGCCTTGGGTATAGGGCTGATCCTGGCATTAGGCTCCATTGGTGAGGGGTTGAACCAGCAGATAACCCAGCAGTTCGGGGACGTCGGGGCAGTCATAGATGTCAGGGACGCATCGGACAACAACGTCGGGATATCGCAGGACGCGATAGACGAACTCCAGAGCTGGCCTGAAGTCGAGAGCGCAATTCCAATCGGCTCATACCGCATCACGCGTGGTTTCGGCGGAGGATTTGGCGGAGGATTTGGCGAGGGAAGAGGAATCGGCGGCAGGGCTTTTTTCGGCACTAGCGGGCCGGCGACATCAATCACGTTCACCGGCGTAAACCCGGACGACCAGGACTATCTGATAGGCGAGGACATAAACACGGTGGACGGCAACAAGCTGGATTCGTCAGACGACGGCAACACGGTGGTGGTCTTGGGCAATTCGATAGCGCAGTCGCAGAACCTTAACGTGGGGGATGATATACAATACGATAGGAGAACCAATCAGACCACCGAGACGTACTACTTCGAGGTCATAGGCATACTGGAGGCGACTGGAGACAGCAGCATTGATAACGCCGCTTATGTGCCGTTGAAGACGATGCAGGAGATAGAAGACGACGACAGGATAACGTCTCTGAAGGTAAAGGTTACGGACGTCAGCCTGGTTGAGAACGTCACCCAGGAAATAAACGACCAGATCGAGGACGTTCGAGCTACGTCGTTCGTGACAATCGTACGCCAGATAGAGTCCACACTGCAGACGGTCCAGCTCGCAGTCTACGGTATAGGCGCGATTTCGATAATAGTCGGCGGCTTGGGCGTTATGAACACCATGATAATGTCGGTGATGGAGAGGAGGAGGGAGATTGGCATAATGAAGGCAATAGGTGCGACAACGGGTACCATACTACTCCAGGTGCTACAGGAATCGGCCTTCCTCAGTCTCATCGGGGGTCTGGTGGGGCTGGCGTTAGGGTATCTTTCGGCAGGCTTGATTACAGAGTACACGACGTTCAACGCGGTACTAACACCCAACCTCATAGCGATAGCATTAGGGTTCTCTGTTTTTCTTGGCATGGGTGCCGGGATTTATCCGGCATGGAGCGCGTCGCAGCTCGACCCGATAGAGGTGTTGCGGTATGAGTGACGGCGAGATACGCTGCGAAGGATTGGTCAAGGTCTATAATCAAGGCCAGGTGAACGAGTTCACGGCGCTTAAGGGGTTGGACTTTACCATAAGCGAGGGGGATTTCATGGGCATCATGGGTCCTTCAGGCTCTGGGAAGTCAACGCTCCTAAACCTCATCAGCTGCTTAGACACTCCGACAAAGGGTGAGGTCTACATTGAGGGTACTGCCATAAGCACGTTGAACGGCTCGGAGAGGGCCAAGCTCCGTAGGGAGAAGCTGGGGTTCGTGTTCCAGCAGTTCAACCTCATCCGGACTATGACTTCGTTCGAGAACATCGAGTTGCCCATGCGGTTCAAGGGAACTCCAGCTGGAGAGCGCAGGAGGAGGATCGAGGAGCTGCTGTCAATCGTCGGGCTTGAGGGTAAGGGCGGCAACAAGCCGACCGAGCTTTCAGGCGGCGAGCAGCAGAGGGTGGCGATAGCGAGGGCTCTGGCCAACAACCCGAAAATCATCATGGCTGATGAACCGACTGGAAACTTGGACACAAAGACGGGAACTAGGATAATAGACCTGCTGGTGAGACTAAACAAGGAGGAGAACAAGACGCTTGTCATGGTAACTCACGACCCCGGCATAGCGAAAACGACCCACCGGGTGATCAGGATACAGGACGGGAAGATTCTCCCTTAGGCTTTAATATCCTGCGTCAGCCTTACTTTTCCGGATGTTAGTTCAGTCAGTTTTTCGTCTAGTGTTTTCCCACCTTCGTTTATCTCGTCTTCCAGGTTCTTTATCCTCTTCTGTAGTTCAGGCAGTTTGGACTCGAGCTGCGTCTTCCACCCCCTTTCTCTTTTCAGTTCCCCTTCAAGTTTTTCCCTCGCGTCGGCTTCACAGAGCTTTTTCATTTCGGATTCCATCTCGTTCTCCTCCCGCTTTATTCGGGCGTGCTTTTTCTTGAGGTCGTCGTCCAGCTCGTTTAGGGCGTTGGTTATCCTGGTCAGCGTCTTCTGCTTGTCTTTCACTTGGATTTCATCCGACTCCACGGACTTCTTGAATCCCTCTAGGGCGTGCGTCGTAAACGTTCCTCCTGTACTTCATCAAGTCCTTCTTGAAGGGGCTTATAGTCCGGAGTATCTTGTCCTCCACGTTCTGTCTCTCTACTCTCGCTTCGGAAAGCCGTTCCTTAAGCGCTTCGAGCAGGGCGTACTCTTTTTTACTTGACTCTTCCTTCAGCCTTGAGAACGTCTCTTTGATGCCCCCTTCAGCCTCCTTAATCCTGGCGTTGACGTCGCTTAGTTCCTTTACAGCGGCCTCCCTCCCGGCAATCAACCCGTTAATCCCGTTGTGTTGCTGCATGAGAGCGCCTATCTCGCGTATCCTGCCGTCGGACTCCAGAAGCTTCTTAAGCCGCTCTTGGGTTTCCATCAGCTTCCTGCCTTTCCTTTGAATCTCCTTCTGCTGTTCCTCAAAGCCGAAGAACAGGTATCTTCCGCGCGTGGCGTCAATCTTTCCGAGGGCGTTCACCGTTTTCTCGAGGCTGGCGCTGAATTCCAATAGTCCCGTAAAGTCATCCGTCCTGCCGTATTCCAAGCCTTTGATTGCATCGTTCATCGACCTGACGTAGTCCGGCTTGCTGGTCTTCACAATCTTCTCGGCGCGCTCGAACATGTTTTCCGGAATCTCCGTCGCGTCAAGCTGCTTGACGGACACTCGGATTCCGTCGACAAGGCGTTCGGACTCCTTGACCAGGGGTTGAGCCTGCTTGACGACGTCCCTACCTAACCTCTCCTGCTCGCCGATAATCCAGCATCCAAGCTCGGCGAAAGAAAGTTCCTTCCCGCGTGATTCCCCGGAACTCTTAAAGAAGTCTAGTAATCCCATCTAAATCAAGCCCCCGGTAAAGTAGTTGGATTCAGCAGTGTAAATCATGTTAAATTATCCTTCAGCCTGTCGAACAAACCTCCTTGTTTGTCTTCGACATTACTCAGCTGTTGAATCAGCTCCTTTTGCTTTCCCGAGAGTTTCTTTGGAATTTGGACTACGGCCCTGACGTGCTGGTCGCCCCTGCCTGAGCTTCCCATCCTGGGCATTCCCTCACCTTTCATTCTGAATACGGTGTGGGATTGTGTGCCTGCGGGTATGTTGAGTTTCGCTTTGCCTCGCAGTGTCGGAACCTCTATGGAAGCGCCTAACGCCGCCTGACTGAACGTAATCGGAACTTCGATGAACAGGTCGTCTCCATGCCGTTCGAATACTTCATGCTGTTTGACGTGGACTACTACGTAGAGGTCTCCCTTGATTCCGCCGTAGGCGCCGGCGCTGCCTTCGCCCTTCAGCCGCAGGTGGCTTCCTTCAGCGACTCCAGCGGGGATTGTGACGGTAATTTCCCTTCGTTCCGGACTTATCCCGGAGCCTCCGCACTTCGTGCAAGGGTTCTCTATTACGGTGCCCCGTCCGCCGCACTTACTGCAGGTTGTTACTGTTGCGAAGTAGCCGAATGGAGTCCTCTTCTCGCTCCTCTGTTGCCCGGACCCCCTGCAAACAGGACAGCTTCTCGTACCGCCGGAGCCCTTCGACCCTGTGCCCCTGCATTCGCCGCAGCGTTCGTCCCTCTGCGCTCGAATCTTCCTCTCGGCTCCGGAGGCGGCCTCCTCCAGGGTCAGTTCCACGTCCACTCGCAGGTCGCTTCCTTTCGAAGGTCCTCTCCTTTCGCCGAACTGGCTGTCCCGAAAGAAGACGTCGAATATGTCCCTGCCGAAGAAGCTTCCTCCCCCGAACAGGTCTTCGATGTCGTTGAAGTGGCTGAAGTCCTGCCATGTGAATCCTCTGCCTCCGAACATTTCTGGCCCGGCGTGCCCGTACTGGTCGTAGCGCTGCCTCTTCTCAGGGTCGACGAGCACTTCATAAGCTTCGCTCAGCTCCTTGAACTTCTCTTCAGCCCCTGGGTTCTTGTTGACGTCAGGGTGGTATTTCTTGGCGAGCGTCCTGTACGCCTTCTTCACGTCTTCGACGCTCGCGCTCCTGTCGACGCCTAGAATCTCGTAGTAGTCTCTCTTGGCAGCCATTCGGAATCACTACTTCTTTTTGTCGTCCTCGACTTTGTAGTCTGCGTCGACGACGTTGTCTCCCCCGCTCTTTTCCGCGCCGCCTTTCTCCTGTTTTTCCGCTTGCTGTTGCTGCTGGTATTTCTGCGCGGCCTCCTGGTAGACTTGCGAGAAGAGCTCTTGGCTTGACTTGCTGAGTTCGTCAGTCAGCTTCTTGATCTTATCTATGTCTTTTCCGGAGAGCTCATTCTTCAGTTCCTCAAGCTTCTTCTGGGTTGCCTCCTTCTTCGTTTTGTCGAGTTTCTCGCCCAATTCGTCAATCGCCTTGTTCACCGAGTACACGAGAGAGTCGGCGTTGTTTCTCGCATCAGCCTCCTCCTTCTTCCTCTTATCTTCTTCGGCGAACTTTTCGGC
>JAPKXP010000061.1 GCA_026394745.1 Candidatus Altarchaeota archaeon | reverse complement strand
CGGAGGCAGGCCGATTTTCGCAGCTCCTTCAGCGAAAGGCGCCTTCAGGCTCAGGTACGGGAGGTCCAGGTCTTCGGGGATAGCTGCGAAATGCATTCACCCGGCAACCATGATACTCTTGGATGATTTCATAGCTACGGGAACCCAGGTTAAGGTGGAGAAGCCCGGGAAAGGCTGCGTGATGACAGAATGCGACGAGATAGAGGGTCCGATAGTAAGGCTCAAGGACGGAAGCGTCGAGCTCGTCGAGACGAGGGACCACGCGTACAGGATAAGGGACGAGGTGGAGGAGATACTGTTCCTAGGCGACATTCTCGTGTCGTACGGCGACTTTTTGCAGACTAACACGCCGCTTCTTCCTGCAGGATACTGCGAAGAGTGGTGGACGCAGGAGGCGAGGAATGCCGGGGTAGAGGATCTTAAGCCGAACAGCAGGGAAGCTGTCGAGATTTCCGTGAACTACAGCGTGCCGCTCCACCCGAGGTACACTTACCACTGGGAGGATTCGAGCGTTGAGGAGCTTAAGGTTCTCGTAGACTGGATTACTTCAGGAAGCGTTGACGGCTCGCTTAATCTACTAAAAGACAGGCCTGAAGCAAAGGGAACGCTGGAGATTCTGGGAGTGCCTCACAAGGTATCCGAAAGCAATGTAGTTGTTTTCGAGTACGAGCCGCTGCTGGCGCAACTAGGCATAAAGTACGAAGGCGGATTCGACCGCTCTAGGTTTGACGAGGCTGCAGCCCACATCAACAACGACTCCTTCGAGCTCGTGTCAAGGGCGAGCTTCGTTAAGCTGCGGAGGAAGAGCGGAGTATACATCGGATGCAGGATGGGTAGGCCCGAGAAGGCGAAGGAAAGGAAGATGCAGCCGCCAGTACACGCTTTATTCCCGATAGGCACCTACGGCGGAAAGAACAGGATGATAAACACCGCAGTCGAGAAGAGCAACATAACGATAGAAAGCTCAGTAATGTTCTGCGGGAAGTGCAAGGTACGCACCATATTCAACCGGTGCCCTGTATGCAGCAGCAAGACGATCGCACTCAAGTGCTGCCCGTCATGCAGCATGATAACAGACAAGGACGCGTGCCCGCGCTGCAAGACTGAAACCAAGTACTCCGGCAAAACAGACGTAGAGTTGGCGAAGCTGTGGAGGAACGCGATTGAAAGGGTGGGGAGGACCGCGAACGTGAAGGGCGTTATGGGCATGATTTCAGAGTACAAGACCCCTGAGCCGCTCGAGAAGGGCCTGCTTAGGGCGATAAACGAGGTCTATGTCTTCAAGGACGGCACAACAAGGTTTGACGCCACCGACGCGCCGCTCACTCACTTTAAGCCGATGGAGGTTGGCGTGAGCGTGGAGAAGCTGAAGGAGTTAGGGTACATGACGGACTACCTTGGCGTAGAACTCACTTCTGAGGAACAGGTGGTCGAACTGAAGATACAGGACGTTGTGATACCAGATTCCGGAGCAATATACCTCATCCGGGTAAGCCACTTCGTCGACGACCTGCTGGCGAAGCTTTACAACATGAACCGCTTCTACAACGTCGAATCTAAAGAAGGGCTCCTCGGCCACCTGATCATAGGACTTGCACCACACACTTCAGCAGGCATCGTAGGGAGGATTGTAGGCTACACTAAAGCAAACGTATGCTACGCCCACCCGTTCTGGCACGCCGCCAAACGTAGGAACTGCGACGGCGACGAAGACGCTTTCATGCTGCTCCTCGACGTGCTGCTGAATTTCTCAAGGAAGTACCTGCCTGAGAAGCGCGGCGGAAAGATGGACGCGCCATTAGTCATTTCGACCCTGCTCGACCCGAAGGAGATTGACGACGAAGCGCATAAGATGGAGATAATAGGGGAATACCCTCTTGAATTCTACGATAAGACGTGGGCCGGCGTGAACCCCGGAGACGTCAACGTAAAGGTCGTCAGGAGCGTGCTGGAGTCGAACCCGTACTACGACCTGATGTTCACGCACGGAACCTCCGACGTGACCGGGCCGGTATTGAAGAGCAGGTATGTGACGTTGAAGACGATGCAGGAGAAGATTGACGCGCAGCTTAAGGTCGCTGAAAAAATCAGGGCCATCGAAGAGCGAGACGTGGCGGAGCTCGTCATAAACTCGCACTTCATGAGAGACACCTACGGAAACCTCAGGGCTTTCGCAAGACAGCACGTGCGCTGCGTCGAATGCAACCAAAATTACAGGCGCCCGCCGCTTTCGGGCAAATGCAACAAGTGCGGCGGAAAACTGATTCTCACGGTCAGCGAAGGAAACATAAGGAAGTATTTGAAGACTTCCATGAACCTCGTCGAAAAATACCACCTGTCAGACTACCTGAAGCAGCGGCTTAACCTAGTAAACATGGAGGTGGACTCGCTGTTCACCAACCAACTGAAGAAGCAGGTTAGCCTGGCGGACTACATGTGAGAGGTTATGTTCAGCTCTTCTCGACTTTTATGAATACAGTGTCTTCCACGCCGACCGGCCGCTCTTTCTCGCGGACTTTCGCGTCCACGCGGTAGTTTCCTGGCAGAGCGTCCTTCCTAGCTTCGAGCGTGAACGAAACCTCCCTGGTTTCTGAAGGACCTATCTTTATGTCGCTCGTGTTGAATTCCTTGCCGCTGGATTCCATGAAGACGAGGTTGTCGTCGTATGTGAACGCGTTGAGCACGACAGTAACCTCAGACTGAGGGTACATGTTCTTTATTTCGACAGTTATCTTGCTCCGCTCGCCTATGCCGATGGTGTCCGGGTCGACGGAGACCTTGAGGCCGATGTTGTCCTTGACCTTGAAGCTGGATGGCAGCGACCATATGAGGTAGGCGACGATGGCGAAGAGTATGAGGACTATGAGGACGTTCCTCCACTTAATCCGTGACAGCAGTTCCTTTATTTCCAACCTCGACACCTGTGCTTTAAGTATTGCGATTATTAATAAATAAGCGATGGTAAAGGGTTTAGTTGGAGTTATAGGAGGCACGGTTCTCGCCGGGAGCAAACTGTTTCTGGACGCAACGGAAAACGATGTGGATACCCCATACGGCCGCGCTAAAGTCTACTCCTCAAATAAGTTCGTCTTCATACAGAGGCACTGCCTGAACGGCAAAATACCGCCGCACATGATAAACCATCGAGCCAACTTGTGGGCTATGAAGAACGCGGATGTGTCCGGGATTATGGGAGTAGGCTCGGTCGGAAGCCTGAGGAAAAGCATTAAGCCGTCTTACCTTGTTGTGCCAGACGACTTCATCCAGCTTTCGGACTTGCACACATTCTTCGACTACGAGATAGTCCACGCAACGCCGGTCTTGGACGCAGGACTCCGGAGTAAGCTCGTGAGCAGCGCGAGGAAGCTTAAGGTTAAATGCCGGGGCGGGGGAGTATACGCTCAGACCAGAGGCCCACGGCTTGAGACGAAAGCTGAAGTCCGGATGCTACAGAAGTTAGCCGACGTAGTGGGCATGACGCTCGCCTCGGAGGCAACATTAGCGTGCGAGCTTAAAATCCCGTACGCTATGCTGTGCAGCGTGGACAATTACGCAAACGGCCTGGCAAGGCGCGAACTGGATTTCAAGGAAGTGGTCGAGAACTCGAAGAAAAACACAGTCAGGATAGAGAAGATATTAAAAAAACTGCTCAGGTAAGAACGATGGCTACCGACAAGACGCTGATAAAGAACGTTATGCTCGACGGCAGGAAGGCTAACATACTCATAGAAGGCAACATGATTGCCGGAGTAGGCGGCGTCAGAGACAGGACAGGCGACGTTATTGACGGCACCGGAAAAGCCGCCTTACCAGGCTTCATAAACGCCCACACGCACGCAGCAATGACTTTGATGAGGGGTTACGCCGACGACCTTCCCCTACAAGAATGGCTTGAGCAGTATATTTGGCCGCTGGAGGCCAAGCTTACGAAGAATGACGTATACTGGGGCACGAAGCTCGCCTGCCTGGAGATGATTAAATCAGGGACAACATGCT
>JAPKXP010000116.1 GCA_026394745.1 Candidatus Altarchaeota archaeon | reverse complement strand
GCGGTGCGTCTCCGACTCGGAGTACGGTTTCTTGAACGAGCAAGGCAGGAAAAGAAGGACTTTTTTCCTCGGCGGCGTGTACCACCTGTTGATGTAGTCCTGCCAGACATCGAAGTACGGGTGCGTCAGGTATTCCTCCCCGACTCCTATGAGCCTCTTTTTTTCAGGGAACATTGGAGTGAACTTGAACGTCTCCTCGTCAAACTCGATCTTGGCGTTGCCTTCGTATTCCCCGACTAGCTCCCTGAATTCCCTCTTGCTTAAGTAATTCCACTCCCCGTCAAGCCACTTCTTCACGAGCGGCGTGTTGCCGTGCGGCAGCAGGTTGATTAGGACGATGCTGTCCGACTTCCGTAGAGCGTGCTCCACGGACTTGCGCATGATTCCCTTCGCGTCCGCTGCGTAAGGTGGATTCACCAGCAGGTAGGTCCTGACTTTGAATCCGCACGATTTCACAACGTCTGCCGCCTTGTCGTAGTCCTCGACAGTGAACCCCTTGCTTATCCTCCTTAAGACTTCATTGTCAGCTACTTCAAGGCCGATGGCAACGTTCAAGTCTATTCCATTGAACTCTTCAAGCTTTTCTTTTGTTATGTGTTCAGGCCTCGACTCTATAGTGACCTTTTTGATGTTACGCCTCTTGCATTCCTCTATGAAGCACTTCCTTGCCTCCGCAGACACCTGCTTTTCATCGAGGAAGCTTCCTGAACCGAAGACCTTTACAGAGTCGCAGCCCTCGTCAATCCTTCCGAAAAACTCCGCAAAAGTCTTCTTCAGTTTCTCCGCAGTCGGCGCTTCGCCGATAATCCTCCCGTACCCGCAGAAAAAGCACCTGCCCCAGGAGCATCTGCCGTAATTAAGAATCAGGTTAGACGTATTCATCCTACTTTATCTCTTTCTCCTCCTGCATCACTCTCTTAAGCTCCTCTTCAAGTTCCTCCCTCTCGATTTCATCCTTCACTTTCCTCGTGTCTGTCTTGTCTAGCAGGAGAAGCTCGTCGCCTCCTGTTATGTGCTTCCTCACTTCCGCGACATTCTTCTTAACCAGCTCTGCAGCCCACCCGTTGACCGTCCGCTCTTCAACGCCAAGTATCCTGGCCGCGTCCTTCAGGCGCACGGTCTTGTTCTTCCCCAGCAGTTGTACAAGGTCGTTTACGTTGTATATCCCACCCCTCACATCCTCTATGGGAATTGTCTTCGGCGCTTCGTCCTTCGGGGGAGGTTTTTGCGATCCAGCCTTCTCAAGCTGCTTCCTCTTCTCCCTTAGTAAATTTGCCTCGTCCTTCAGCATGTCGCTTAATTCATCCTCCTCTTCGATGACTTCATCCAGCTCATCCGCGTATTTCGCTTCGAGCGGCTGGTCCTTCATCTCCACCAGTTTTTCCTTGATTAGCGTAAGTATTTTCTTGCTCTTCAGTAGTAGTTTGTCGTATTCGGCGTCGCCACCGAAGAGTATCTCAAGCTCCTCGTCTTCTGCAAGGGATTTCTCCTTCTCGATGAGCATAGTCTCCCTGTTTGTGAGGTCCTTCTCCTTCTGGATGTACTTATTACTCATCTCGTCCATGGTCTTCCTGATGTCGTCCCTCTCTATCTTCAGCAGCTCCTCAACCCTCCGTCTCTCCTTCCTCTCCCTGTCAAGCTGCGATCGCAATTCGCCTATCTCCGCGCCTCCTCCCCCGCCGCGCAGCTGACCCTCCATCTTTGCAAGTTGTTCCTCAAGACCCATCCTTAGGTTGTGCTCCCTCTCAAACTCCTTATCCTTAAGCCGGAGGTCTTCCGCCTTCCTCTCAACTTCTTCCCCGAGTTGTATCCTGTTCTCGCGCTCCTTTAACAGCTCCTCCTTCTTCTTCTCCAAGTTCTCTAAACTTTCGTGCACGTCCTCGCTCTTGTAGCCGCTTTCCCTGCGCCTCTTGTAGGAGAGAAGTTTTGCTATAAGGTCGTTCGTTGGCTTAAGCGTAGGGTTTGTCGTCTTGGCGCCGATCACTTCAACAAGCTTGTTCGCCCTAAGCTGCAGCGCCCACTTTATCACAGTCTCCCTGCTCACGGAAAGCATGTTGGCTGCGTCGTTTATCGTTATGCCTTCTCCGTGTAGAATCAGCCTTAGCAGGCTTTTCGGGGTCTTGTCTTCCTTGATGCCTCCTTCCATCATGCCCCTGAGCTGCTCAAGGTTCTTGCGGCGCATCATCTCGCGCTCGCCTATCCTGCGCCACTCTTCCCTTTGGTCTTCGTCCATCTTTATTTCTTATTTGGTGTACCTGCTTTTAACCACCTTTCGAATCTCCTCGGCCTTCTTTTCCCCTATCCCCTCAACTTCCATGAGCTCTTTTTCTCCTGCTGCCATGACTTTTTCCACCGATTCGAATTTCTCGAGCAGCCTGTCTGCCAGTACTGCTGAAACGTTAGGCAGGGACTCAACCACGAAACGCTGTCTCTCGCTCAGAATCCACGGCTTCTTCTCTCCTCTGAGTGCGACAATCCTCTCTTCATCCTCCTGCTCCCTCTTGGCTATCGTGTAGAGCATGTGGGCGGTGTCGATATCGTCTTCGGTGGGTATTATCGGAACGTTGAAGTCGACTGCTATGGCTGCCAAAACGCCCCTTACCGCGTTCGGGTGTATGCCGCGCTGGTTGTATGCTCCAGACCCTTCCAATATGAGTATGGGCGTCATGAAGTTTCGTCTCATGTCAGCCAGCTGGCTCATCAGGCGCTTGTCTATTATGGACTGGAGGAAGTCGGCCATAGTCTTCCTTTCAGCGCATACTCTGTCGCTGAGCAGGTAGTCTCCGACTGGAAGCTGCCTTACCTCCACTTTGACGCCCTTCTCCTTCAATACGTCTATTATCCTGGGGTTCCTCTCCCTGGCGTCTACTATGACTTTTATGCCGTCTTGTTTTTCCATGTTGTACTGGATTATGCTTTGCTGGCCGTATCCTATTCCAGGGCCTTCAAGCTCAGCCTCCTCTCCCCCCTTTTTTGGCATATCGTATCCTATTATGCTTTTCTGTTCCTTTAATCCGCTCTGCAGTTCCCTTACAATGCCCTCCATCCTGCGTTCCTTGTGCAGGGAGGCCCAGTAGTACCCTTCGTCTCTCGTGCCCTTGGTCATTAGCACGTAGACTACTCCAGCGTCGCTCCTGCCTGTCCTTCCTCTCCTTTGTATGGTCCTTATCTCGGACGGCACCGGCTCGTAGAAAACCACCACGTCCACTTTAGGTATGTCCAGGCCTTCCTCAGCAACGCTTGTGGCTATGAGGGCGTTGTAGTTGCCGTCCCTGAATTTGTCCAGTACCTCGACCTGCTTTTTCTGCGTCATGCCTTTTTCGAGGCCGCGCGAGGATTGTCCTATGAATTTGTGGGCGAGTATGTCGTTTTCATTCAGCTTGTGTATTATGGAATCGACGGAGTCCCTGTACTGCGTGAAGATGAGGACTTTTTCGTTCTTGTGCTGCTTCATCACTTCGACCAGCTTTTCGAGTTTCGGGTGTTCAATGCCTTTTGCTCTGAGAGTTTCCAATATTACCTTCGCCTTCATCATGCGACCGTCTGACAGAAGCTTCCTTCCGGCCTTCGTCCTTTGGCTTGAAAGCCGCTTCAGGTACTCGCTTACTGCGCTTATGCCGTGCGTCTCAAGAAGCTCGATCGCGTGGTCTACCTTCAGCGCGGACGCGACTGTTGAAGCGTGCTGGAACGAGTCCATCCCCGAAGTAATCTCTTTTCTTATCTCGCCCTGCGTCTCTAGGAGCATCGTCTTGTTCACTTTCCTCAAGTCCGCGCTCTCCAGGTAACCCGCTTCCTTAAGCGCCTTCAGCTGGTCTCTTAGCACTCCTTCAATCAGGCCTTTGACTTCATCGAAATCCGATGGAAGATCGACCTTAACCCACCTTACCTTGACTTCCTGGACGTAAGGCCGGACGTCCCTGTCGTGTTCGGTCTTGGCCTCCACGTTCCTTATCGACAGGTTCCTGCATATCTCAACGACTTTCTCCTTCTCGCTGCTCGGCGACGCGGTCAACCCAAGGACTAGCGGGTACCTGCTTTTTTTGACGTACTCTTTTGCTATGTACACGTAGCTGTAGTCTCCTACCGCGCGGTGTGCTTCGTCGAATATGGCAAGCGACACGTTTTCGATTTTAAAGTCTCGCGTCAAGTCGTTTTCCACGGTCTGCGGCGTGGCAAAGATTATCCTGCTGTCGTTCCATAATTTTTCCCTTTCCTTTACCGGAGTCTCGCCCGTCAACACAGCAGTCTCTTCGACTTTAAGCATCTTCATGAACGTCTTCTGGTGCTGGACTGCGAGAGGCTTCGTCGGAGCGAGGAAAAGGACTTTGCTTCCAGGATGCGCCTGAAGCCTTATGGCCGCTACCATAGCTGCTATCACGGTCTTCCCGAGGCCCGTAGGGAGCACGACCAGCGTGTTCTCCTCCACAGCCTTCGCTATGACCGTTTCCTGATAGCGCCTGAGGCTTAGCAGATTCTCCCTTACAAGCGGATGTGAAACAAACATGGTAATATACTATTATTATCGAGTTTATGATATATCACCTGTATCCTTCAGGCGGGTTGATACTTGGTATTTATCCTGCTCGTTCGGAATATTTACTATGAGCAGGCAGGGAAAGAAGCCTTTGAACGTTAGGCCTGATGCAGGCGGCCTTCATGCCGAAATGATTTAACCAGCAACCGCACGGCCGGCCTCGCGGTGCGTCAGTAGCTGCCCAGGTTCTTGAGCAGCGTCGTCCTCTCCCGTATCTTAGAAAGTATCGCGCCGACTCCCTTCCTGTCGAGGCCGTTGTTCTCGAAGTCGACGTAGAACACGTACTCGCCAAGTTTTTTCCTTGAAGGCCTGGACTCGATTTTCGTCAGGTTGATGTTGTTGTCTGCGAAAACCTTCAGTGTCGAGTATAGTGCGCCCGGCTCGTCCTTAACGGCGAATATTATCGAAGTTTTCTTACCCCAGCAATCTTCCTTTGATATGGCGATGAACCTCGTCTGCGAGAAGTCGTCCTGAATGTTCTCCGCGACAATCTCAAGGCCGTACGTCTTTGCAGCATCCTTCGGGCCAACCGCCGCCGCGTCCTTCAGCTTACCGAGCTCCTGCATCGCGGCCGCGGTGCTGTCAGAGGACTGCACCTTCGCATTAGGATACCTCTCGTGCAGGTGCCTCCTGCACTGCGCGAGGGCGTGCGGGTGCGAGAGAATAGTCTTCACTTCTCTAGTACCCTTCTCCTTCATGAGGCACAAGTTTATGTCGAGCGTAGTCTCGCCGCAAATCTTGACGTCGTGCTCCATCAGAAGCTCAAGGTTCTTGACGACGCTGCCTTCAAGAGAGTTCTCTATCGCGACGACGCCCTTGATTCCTTCGCTGTCGACAAGCTGGAACACGTCCTCCACGCTGTAGCAGTAAACTAGCGCGGGACTCTTGAAGAGATTCCTCGCCGCCGACTCCGTGAACGTGCCCTTAGGCCCTAAAACCGCAACCCTCTCACTCATTGTCTCTGCAGTACTCCATAATCTCCCTGAATATTTTCTTTATGAACTGTTTGTCGAGCTTCGTCTTTCCCGTGACGTCGGACAGGATTTTCTGCTCCCGCTCCTGGTCCACTATGGGAAGGCCTTTCTTCCTCTTCACGACGCCAATCTTCTTGGCTATTTCAACGCGTTCCTCAATCAGCTCAAGAATCCTTGAGTCAACCCTGTCAATCTTTTCCCTAAGTTGTTCAAATGGCATTCCAAACACCTACAATGTCTATGTCGCCGCCGCCCACTTTCGTGGTTCGCTCCCGAATCTTTACGGGAACGGGCAGCTTTATCGCGCTCCCTACTACTATGGCTTCTCCGCGCGCCAGGCTAGGCAGGTCACGCACGACGTCTTCAGTGACGCTTTCGACGCTCTGCCTGATGTACTCCTGGTCTGCCGGATTAACTACCTTCATTATAATTTGAGTATTACATTGGCTTAAAACATCCTGGTCGAGCTTGTTAGGCCGCTGGCTGACCACGCAAAGCCCAACTCCGAACTTTCTGCCTTCCCGGGCAATCTTCCTTATGATGCCTCTCGCCGGCGCGTAGTCTCCTTCCACTGCCCTAGGGGCGAAGTTGTGCGCTTCCTCCATTATCACGAGCGTCGGAACTTCAACGCCTTCACCCTCATCTTTCATGAACTTTCGTCTGGCCTCGAAAATCTTCCTGCATATGGCTGAAACAACTATCTCGCTGACTCGCTCCTCGGCCTCAGAGAGGTTTATTATCGTAAGCTGGTTGGACTTTACTATGCCCTCTATCGGCGTCCCGCGTATCGAGAACACGCCCATCCTCTCCAGGCGCCGAATCCTCCTCATCAACGCGCCGATAGTCGGCAGAGTGACCTTCTTCGTTATGCTCTTTAGTATGCTGTCGTCGAAGAACTCCGGCGACTGCGGCTGCTCGACATCCTCCTTCTTCTTTTTCCCGTCGCCCTTCTTCACGTCGTAGACCACTTCAAGAATCCGTAGGATGTTCCCCAGGTCGTACTGCTCGTAGAAGCGGTCTGCGAGGCCTATCACCTCCTCCAGAAGGTCGCGCTGGGTGGTAGTCAAGTCAGGCATCAGGTTCACGAAATCGCTGGTTCCAAGCGAGTTCACGTCAACCTTGATTCTGTTGCTTCCCTCGACGTCGTACACCACGACGCTCGAGTCCTTGAAGCTCATTTCCTTGAATTCGCCGTGCGGGTCGAAGACCACGACGGAACCCTTCTTAGACATCAGCTCCTCAATCAGGACGCCGACGGTATAACTCTTCCCGGCGCCGGTCATCGCAAGCACCGCGCAATGCCTTGAAACCAAGTCGTTTATCGAAACGTACACCGGAACGTTCTCCCGAGTGGAAATAGTCCCTATCTTCGCGCTCTTCGCCGGGTCCTGGCGTAAAATCTTCTCCAGAAGCTCGTCCTCGGCAAGCTCCACGACAGTCCCCGGCTTCACTCCGTGCCTGGGAAGCTCAAGGCCGTTGTCGGTGTCCACGCCGAGAATCTTTACTATAGGCACAGGATACTCCCCCTCCTTCAGTATGATGTCCTCCATCCGGAGGTCTCTTCCGAACTCGTCAGGCAATAGCTCGTTCGAGATGACTATATCCTTCACGACGCCTAAAATCTTCTTCCCGGAGACTGATTCGACCACAGTGACGAACTCGTCCCTCTTGACCTTGTCCTCCTGACCCTCCTTAATCACGAACTTGAAACTCCTTAGCGTGGTGGAGCCGATAACCTGCCCTATACCCATCGTATTAAACTATGTCCGGGAGAATAATTAAGTGTAATGAAAGCGCTCGTCGTCGGAAGGTTTCAGCCGTTTCATACTGGGCATTTAAGGATGCTCGAGTACGTTGCGAAAAGAGAGGGTACACTCGTCATTGGCGTCGGAAGCTCCAACAAAAGCAGCACAAAGGAAAACCCGTTCACCGTCGAGGAACGCAAGGAGATGATTAGAAAATCGGTGCCGTTCAAGAACTACGTGTTCGCGGAGATACCTGACTTCGGCGACAACCTCAAGTGGGTTGCTTGGATCAAGGACAACGTGGAATTCGACGTCGCATACACTAATTCCGAGAGAGAGCGTAAAATATTCGAGAACGCGGGAATCGCGGTAAAGCCGATACCGTTCTTCGAAAGGGAAAAATATTCCGCAATCGAGGTCAGGCGCAGAATCGCAAGTGGTCTGAACTGGCGCGAGCTCGTCTCGAAAGGCACGTTGGAAGTGATGGAAAAAACCAGCGGCGCAGAGAGAGTAAGAAAGCTAAGCGAGCCCAAGTGAGTCCTCTATCCTGCCTAACTCGATTGGCGTGGTAAGCATTCCAGTCGCGTATCCGTTGCTGTTGGCTATCAAACCCGACTTCACGAACCCCACGCCCCTGTTAACAGTCCCGACGTCACCCTTAACATTGAACGTCTTCTCCAGGTAACCCAGCTCATGTTCGGCGTTAGGGTGCGCCATAAAGCCCTTGTTCGTCGCCACGACGCAGGCTCCGGTCTCGCTGTTGCCGCTTATCTTCCTCACGAACACTTCGACGTCCAGGGCTTCCCGTATGCCCTTGATGTCCTGTATGTCCGGGCTTACGACGGCTGCGTGGTCGTTGCAAGCCACAAGATTCCCTATCGCGGTGTAGTCTCCGGAGACCCTCACGACGTTGACGTCAAGCTTCTTCATGAACGCCTTAATATTGTTCATGCTGTCGTCTGAAATGAAGTACGGCAGAATAAGGCCATTCGAATTGCCAGCGCAGAATATGCCCACAAGGTTGGTGCCGTAAATCCTGGACTTCAGAGTCGGAACGCCCAGAATCTCGTTCTCCCTGAAGTTGGGGCTTAGTATGGCGTACGTGTCTGTTGCGAATCCGAGCAGGCCTATGAAGTCTTCGCCGTGCACCCGGGTCTGTATGACCTGCATTTTACTCTGCCAGGTCTGCGGTGACCTTGTCCCCTTCAATTACCGCCTTGACCTTGATGCTTCTCGGCGGCTTAGGCCTTCCCTGAGCCCAGATGAACTCGTTTATCGCAGGGTTTATCTTGACGTCGTCCTTTTTGGTGTGCCTCTTCAGGAAGTCCCTCACCATCTTGACGGCCTTGATGCCCCTCTTGGTGGTGTGCTTGTTGTACGCGTCACCCAGCGGGATGTTATACACTTTCTCCTTTACTTCATCCTTCTTTTTCTCCTTCTTCTTAGCCATTTAATCACCTTATGTAATGCAAATAATCCGTGGATTATCTGTTATTTCCGATAGCAGCATAATGCCGTCATGGTCTGCTATCGGATATAACTTTGAGTGTCGACGTTGCTTTCAGCTGCTGACTGCTTGCTTGCCATCGCAATGTGCGGCGCCGGGAAGGGCGCTGGCAGGTCGATGTCCCTGGCCAGCATGCTAGCCTCGACGATGCAGTTTGAAAGTATCCTGTTGTGTATCTTTTCGGCTATTTCGTTTGGAATGTTCTTGTGCTGGCTTTCCTTCCACGAGTTCATGACCTTAGTCACGGTCTCAGCGTCATCCTCCATCTTCATGTCCCCTTCTATCCTTATCACCCCTATGTTGGGCTCGTATGTGCTGCTGAACACGAATCCTATCTGCAGCATGTTGTTGTCGGAGCTGACGCTGGTGAGCGTGCTGTTGTTGTTTATGTTGCTGGGCGTGTTGGCTATTCCGAAGCGCCTCGCCTCCAGATTCTTGTAGATTATGGACACCATTTTTTATTACAAGTTGGCAGGATTCTTTTTCAAGCCTTAGGTGACTTCCTGCCGTTTACCATCTGGTAATGAATGCTCCATCCTAAGATGGAGTATTTTTACTTTAGGAATAACATATACTACTGGAGCGTTTAAAAGCGTTTTACGTGAGAATCAGCATGCTCCATCATACAGTAGAGCATGTCTTACAAACACTTAGTATGGACACAAAGTTTGGGGGTGGAACGCAAGAGGATTTCATTGAAAATGCCTCTGCGTGTTTGTAATGAGGGTTGTGGTAGCTACAGGGGTGTTCGACATAATTCATCCCGGGCACGTGCTGTATCTTGAGGAGGCGAGGAAGCTTGGGGACAAGCTTGTCGTCATCGTGGCTAGGGACGAGCACGTCAGGATGCGGAAGGGCAGGCAGCCTATTCCAGAGGAGCAGAGGCTTCTTGTTGTAAAGTCCCTGAAGCCCGTCGACGATGCGGTGCTCGGCGACTTGGACGACTTGATGAAGCCTATCGTCGATATAAAGCCGGACGTGATAGCGCTCGGCTACGACCAGGATATTGACGAGAAGGAGCTTGAGAAGATTTCAGGGCTTGGGTTCAAGCCTAAGGTGGTTCGCGTCAGGAAGCACTGGACCGGCGGACTCAACAGCACCAGGAAGATACTGAAGATGATTAGGGGAGAATGAACGCGCTGAGTCTTTTGAGCAGGCGTCCTGGCTTGAAATGGGTTCTTGTTTTGCTGTATGCGTTGACGATATTCCTGGTGTCTTCAGTCCCAGGCTCAAGCATGCCATCAACTCCCGTCTCCTCTACCGTACTGCACGTGATAGAGTATTTTGGCTTCGGCTTTATCCTGTTCCCAGCGGTAAAGTCGTCCTTTAACGGCAAGCACTATGCCGTTTCATTGCTCTTGATAGCAGTCTACGCAGCCTCAGACGAGTTCCACCAGTCTTTCGTTCCAGGCAGGGCCATGAGCTTTATGGACTGGCTTGCCGACTTTGTCGGAGGGGCGGTAGGCATTTTTTTGTCTGGTAAAACACTTAATCTAAGGGAATGAAGTATCTGAAGGTCGAAGTCAGGAACGCCGAGAAAGCAAGGAGGAAGCTTATCGAATCCGGGGCGCTGGACTATTCCGTGGAGATTTTAAGGGAGCCGGGGCACGTTCTTTTCCCAATCTCTAAGGAAGTCAAGTTCAGGGGTGCGTTAGTCATTGAACGTAAAGGCGAGCCTAGGAGGCAAAAGCCAAAGTCACTTCGCGCCGCGCTTGAAGGTAAAGTGTCCTCTGAAGAGCTTTCACTCGTCCCCTCGGCGTTCGACATAGTCGGAGACATAGCCGTACTCGACCTGCCTGACGAAATAGTATCCAGGAAAAACATTATAGCTGAAGCACTGCTATCCTTGTTCAGGAACATAAAGGTAGTATGCCTTAAGGCGAGCAAGGTGGACAGCGAGTTCCGCGTGCCTGGCATGGAATGGGTCGCCGAAATGCAGCGTCACCGCGATCGAACTGAACCCCGCGGGCGTGAAATACATGAACGAGAACGTCAAGCTGAACAAGCTCGGCAACGTCGTTGTAATCGAAGGCGACGTGAAGAAGGAAGCCCCTAAACTTGAAGGCAGGTTCGACAGGATTATAATGCCGCTCCCGAAGGACGCCGGAAGCTTCCTGGATGTTTCCCTGCCGCTCCTCAAGAAGAGTGGGATGGTTCATTTCTACGACTTCGCCCGCACGCCAGAAGACTCCGCCAATAAAGTGAAGAAAATAACTTCAGACCTCGGATACGAAATCAAAGTCGTCGAAGCGCTTGAATGCGGCAGCTACTCGCCTTGCCTTTCTAGAATGTGCGTGGACTTCAAAATAGCATGAATTAGATCATTAGGCCTCTGAGGTCGTAGTAGGTGCAGTCTTTTATTTCGACCTTTATTTTCTTGCCCATCAGGTCTTTTTTAGACTTCACTATAATCGGTTTGTACCAGTTGTTTCTTGCGGTGTAGCTGCCGTCCTTGTTTTTTTCGGATACGAGTGCCTCCCCGCTCCATCCCACCCATCTTTTGTTCGCCGCGAGCCCAATCTTCTTGAACAACTCCGCGGTAATCCTCGACCTGCGGTTGGTTTCGCTTCCTGGAAGCTGCTTAAGTTCGCTTGCTTTCGTTCCAGGCCGGACCCAGTACCTGGAGATGTTGAGCACGTCAGGCTTGACTTCGTCGATAAGCTTGAGGGTGTTCTGGAACGCCTGCTCGCTTTCGGTCGGGTATCCTACTATGCTGTCAGTTGATACGGTCGCGTTGAATCTGCGCTTGAACTTGCCTACCACCTCCTTGAACTCCCGCACGCTATACTTCCTGTCCATGTCTTTGAGCACTTTGTCGTCGCCGCTCTGAACCGGCAGGTGCGCGAACTTGTACACCTTGTCGCTATCGTAAGACTCCAATAGCTCGTCCAGGAATCCTAGCACGTGGTTGGGGTTCATCATGCCGACCCGTATCCTAAAATCCAGCGGTATCGAGGATACCGTGGAAATCAGTTCAGGCAACGTAAGTCCTATGTCAAGGCCGTAGGCTCCGGTGTCCTGCGCGGTAAGCCAGACTTCCTCCACGCCTTCATTCACCGCGGACTCCACTTGTTCGACGACGCTTCTTGCGCTGTATGACTTGAGGCTTCCTCTGGCGAACCTAACCTGACAGTAGCTACAGCTTCCCACGCATCCTTCGGCTATCGGAACTATCGCGACGAAAGGATTCATCCTGACCTTCGGAACGTTCTCCTTCCCTTTTGCGTCGGAAATGTTCACGTAACGTTCTCCGTCGCGCGCCGCCTCCACCGCCGCCACCACGTCAACCGAGTTTACTCCGATGAAGCTGAACTTCGGGAACTCGTCGACTATTCCAGGCCTTGCCGACGGTATGCATCCTGCCACGACAATGCGCTTGCCTAGCTTAGACAGCCCCCTAAGCTCCTTGACTATCTTGTTTTCAGTCGGCGCCTTGACCGTGCAGGTGTTCACCACAACAACCTTCCCGTCCTTACCTACGCTGAACCCGTGCTTTACGAGAAGACCTGAGATAATCTCGCCGTCCGCCTGATTCAGGGCGCACCCGTAAGTCCTGACTTCAACTCGCATCCTGTTTTAATAAGTATTATAGAATATTATACTATGCCGGTAGTCAGAATCGAAATGTGGGCGGGCAGAAGCAAGGAACAGAAGAAAAAACTCATAGAAGATGTGACAAAAGCAGTCTGCGATTGCATCGGCTGCCCCCCGGAAGCAGTGCACATAGTCATAAACGACATACCAAAGGAAAACTGGGGCGCAGGCGGAAAACAAAGCAGCTGAGGCATCTTATAAGGTCCTGTAAGATATTATAGAATATGGCCCCGCGTTCCACCTACTTTGGTTTGAGCGTTATGGTACTGGCGCTTCTTCTTGCCTCTCAACTGGTGGTTTCCTCGTCAGCTCAGGAGTCATACTACGCCGATTTGACCGTGAACGTCGACGATACGGGACTGTCTTCAGTAAGCGGGACCACCAACCACCCGCAGCTTTCTCCTGGAGAGACCGAGCTTTTCACTTCGAAAAAGGCTGGTTACTGGCTGTTCAACCTTTCACTCCCTGAAGAGGATTCTTTTTCAGATTACGTCTACGCCGTGAATCTCCCGCAGGGGGCATCCATAAACTACGTGAAAGCGTCAGGGTGGTTTAGGATAGAGGACAACGACGGCAGAATCTCAGTTAAGGGTTCAGGCAACGGGAGCGGGCTTAGGATAGTCATCCAATACCAGATGCCGCCTTCCAAGACAGACTATCTGCCTTACGTTCTCGCGTTTCTCGCGCTTGTTTTGCTGGCGCTTGCCGCATTAGCCCTAAAGATGAAGTATGCGGTCCTCAAGACCCCCGGGTCTGACAGCACTGTATCCCCTCCGGATTATGACACATCCGCCTTAACCGACCGCCAGAAAGACATACTCAAGATTATACTGGAATCGCCCGAGCCAGTGAACCAGGCGTTGGTCTGCGAGAAGCTCGGTCTGCCGAAATCCTCAGTCTCACGCAACATAGAGACTCTGATAAAGAAGGGCATTGTAAGGAAAGAGCGCAGGGGCATGAGCACTATGCTGTCACCCAAAAAGTAATCATGCCAGCCTGACTGTTCCGCCTTGTTCCGCACTATTCCGGCGTAAAGCTATTATGCTGTTCCACCCCAATCTCATGTAGGAAAATTTTTTGGAGGTAGTAAAGATGGAGAAAAGTATTTTTTTGAACTGCCTTGTCCTGGCGGTTTTGTTATCGGCCTTCGTCTCAGCGGCATCTGCCCAGGAGAACGTCTCAGGCGACGAAGTCAAGGCTTTTGCGTTCCCGTTGGGTGCTGAAGTGCGGCTGCTGCAGCTCGAGAGCGCGATAGAGCGTGATATACTTGTCGGCAGGGAGGTTGTTGCAGCCATAAAAGAGTACAACTCCAGCATTGACACCAGCGAGCTTGAGTCCATAATATTCGAGATGGAGGTTCTTAAGGGCGAGGTCGAGTCAATAAATCCGGGGGCGGGGAACGACTCTGCTCAGCAGTTCGTCGACTTGAAAAGCGACGCCATAGAGCTTTCGAAGGAGTTCAGGGATATCGTACACGCTTTGGTGAAGCCTTCCGAGCTTGAGGGTCTTAGAGGCAGGATAAGGTCAATGAACCAGGAGCAGTTCCAGAAGTTCAAGGCCAACGTAACCAGCCTGAAGTTGGAGTTCAACGCCCAGCAGCTGGAGCGCCTGCTCTCAAAGCTGAACGTCACCGACCCCGAGCTGGTGGACCAGGTGCGCAATGGGAACGCGTCCGTGAAGGATGTGATTGACTCACTGCGTGGCTCTTTAGGTAACATGAGCAACGGAAAGAGGAACGCCTTGCTGATGAAGATTCATGAAGAGAACTCGAAGAGCAACGTGTTCGCGAGGTCGGTCGTCGATAAGGTTAGACTCAACTACCTGCAGCGCACGAACAACCGTCTTCAGAAGAGGCTCGAGAGGGTTGAGGCCATGAATATTACCAACAATGTCACCAACCGGATACAAAACAGGCTCGAGCTTGTTGGCTTAAGGATGGGTCAGATTGAGAACAGGACCCAAGGGATGTCAGGCAAGATGGGCAACTTCACCGGAAAAGGCATGGGTAAACTGCAGGGCAAGCTCGGAAAGAACTCCGGGGGTGACGATCAATGAAACACCTGGCAATAGCATGCTTACTGGTGTTTTCCGTCCTACTGGCGGGATGCGTTGGCCTGCAGGAGCAGACGCAGGAAACCGGTTCTGTTTCCGGCGGGAACGCCATACAGCAGGGCATGCCTGATGAGAACAGCGTGCTGGACAATGTCAGCACCTCCTTCATCTCACTGGAAAGCGATGTCGAGATAGGGGAGATGGTGTAAGCAGTCTCCACGACTCTTTTTTTTTTAATACTCCCGTCCTTTAAGGCTTACTGTCCTGCCTTTTTTAACGCTTCTAATCTTCGGGCTTACGCGCCTCTTCTTGTTTCGGTATTCCCGTCTTTCCCTCTCGCTCATCTGGTGCCAGTCTCTGGGCAGCGGAACCTCCTGTTTCCTCTGCCCGCCCCTGGCTTCGTTTATGCTGAAGAACACGCCCAAGGGGTCTATGTATAGGTTGTACATGTTATTGTCTTTCAGGAAGTTTGCGAGGTGGCTTATGATTTGTTCTGGATTCTGGTTGGAGAACTTCTTGGGCGGCATCCTATTTACCCCTGATTTGTTTCATGTGCTTAATCCTTTTTTCTATCAGCTTTTTTGTGCCGATGTCTTTCCTGTAGAAGAGTTTGCCTGAGATGTGTTTCATCGATTCCTCGACTACTTTCTCTGCTTCGCTTATGGTGCCTGAAAGCCCCAGGACTGCGATGGCCCTGGATTTTGAAGTCAGTATCCTACCGTTTTCCTCGCGGACTGAGGCGTAGTAGACCTGGCCTCCAAGAGCGTTGATTTTCTTTTCGTCTACGTTCACTTCCACGTTGTTCAGTGGCTTGTCAGGGTATCCTTCAGGAACCATGTACTTGCAGACTGTCGCCTTCCCCGAGAATTTTACTTTGTCGTCGAGCGAGCCTGCGGCAATCTTCCTGCAGACGTCCGTCATGTCGGATTCCAAGAGCGAGAGTACGTTCATGGCTTCGGGGTCTCCGAGCCGCGCGTTGAACTCAATGACCTTAACTCCATCCTTCGTTGCCATGAACTGGCCGTAAAGGAAGCCCTTGTACTCTTCGCCGGTCTCTTTCTTTATTACGGTTATTGTTTCCTTCATTATCGACAAACCGTCGTCGTAGTCCTTTTTCGAGATGAAAGGCAGAAGGTATCCTGCGTCAGAGTAAGAGCCCATGCCCCCGGTGTTCGGACCCACGTCGCCTTCGTAGGCTCTCTTGTGGTCTTGGACTGCAGGCATTCCCACCACGTTTCTCCCGTCCACGAAAGCCTGCAGCGTGAACTCCTCGCCGATTAGCCGCTCCTCGAGTATGACTTTGGGTATGACCCCCATCCGGGTGTCTAACACTTCCTTCACGTAGCCTTTAGCTCCTTTCTTATCGAAGTGTTCGCCCATGACTTTGACGCCCTTCCCACCGGTCAGTCCTGCAGGCTTTATCACGATGTCGACTCCAATCTTGTCGATGTAGTCGCAGGCGTCCTTCACGTCTTCGAATATCCCGAACTTCGGGCAGCCTTTAACCTTGTTCTTCCTCATCAAGTTCCTGCAGAAGCTCTTGTCGGTCTCAATCTGCGCTGGCTTCCTCCTCGGCCCGACGCAGGGTATCCTATTCTCCTCGAGACTGTCCACAACGCCGGCTTCCAATGGTGCTTCAGGGCCTACCACCGCAAGGTGTATCCCGTTCTCTACCGCGTACTTCACCACCTGCTCCGGACTGCAGATGTTTCCGATGCCGTAGTTCTTGACTAGCCTGGCTATGCCAGGGTTCACAGCAGACATGAAAGCGTACAAATCCGGCTTGTCCGAACTCCTAGAAAGCGCGGTGGCGATAGCATGCTCTCTCGCTCCGTTGCCAACCACCAGAACCTTCATAAAGAAAAAATTGGATTAACTGGAATATATACCCTGCTGAACCTTTATAAATTCAGACTATTATCATTAACTGTTAAAATGTACCTGCACCTTATATCTGCAATATTCGGAATAATTGCTGTAGTGTTTGCGGTAAAATTGCTAAAGTTTTTCGGAAAAATATATAAAAAGTCTTTCGTGTCTACGATACTGGGCATCCTTTTCCTGACATTAAGTCATTTGGTCGAAACTCTGGTATTCTTGACTAATTTTTCACAGGAGACGGAGGATTTCGTGGAGCATATGTTGTTTAATATCGGCATGTTTTTCCTCATAGTCTCGTTCTATACTCTGCAAAAGTCGCTTGGCGAGTTCTATCCGGAATCAAAGACGGGTGGAAAAGGATAGTTTATCCCTTCATTAGCTTCGCTATTACTGGGAGCGCTATTATTACGGCGATTAGCACGTACGGCAGGTAGTCCTGCCTGTTGTTTTCCGGATTCGGCGTCTGGGCGACTATGTTGCCTATTATTTCCGGCTGCTTTAGGGTTGTCGTTGAGCTTGTTGCTGTCGTGGTCGTTGATTCCTCGATTATGAAGTGTTTGAGCGTCGTGGTCGACTCCGTTTTTAGGGTTGTCGTCGTTGTTTCCGTCGTGCTCGTGGTTGTCGACTGCTCGATTAGGAGGCTGGTGTAGAGTTGGTGGTATCTGTATGCCGTTATCCTGACTCCATACTGTTTTGGGGGAAGCTGTACTTCAGCCGAGCCGTTCCTGTCGGTCTTGGCTTCGTAGAGTTTTTCGGTGAATCCCGGATCCCCTGAAAACAATTCGACTACCGCGCCCCTTATCGTCTGGTTGGTCTTGTTGTCGAAAACCGTCAGCCTTGAGCCTTCCGGCGTAGGCAGTACCGCGTACCCGATGAAGTAGTCGAAAGCAGCGCCCCTGCTGCCTCCAGCCTGGAATATGTCCGTGAATCTGGGCGTTGAATTCAGTTTCGGCGGCTCCCATGTCACAGGGTCGTATGGACCGAAGACGTAGCCTACGATGTCTCCTTCAGTCGCGCAGTAGTGTCCGTCCCATGAGTATGGGTTCCTGTTCCAGCATGATGCGCCTCCGTCGTGCCCGACGGGCATGCTGGTCCAGGAGCTCGACCCATCCCTTATTATCCAGTACGCCCACGATTCTCCGGTCCACTCGCAGCCTGTGGGGTTTGGTTCGGTTCCTATGCCGTTTATCTTGCATAGGGAGTGGCCGAACAGCGGGTGCGGCCCGCCCCATGTTACCCCAAGTCCTGCCGCGTTCGCTACTTCGTAGCCTGTCGCGTTCTCGTTTACTTCAACGCCTTTCATCACCATCGTTCCGTCTGGGAATTGTGCCACTACCCCCACCCTTGTTGCGCTCGCCTGTGTTATGATGGCGAGTATCAGTATTGTTATTGCTATTTTTTTCATTTTTGCCAACTTGGATAATTTATCCAAGCTTTTATTCCTAGGAAGTTCAAATATAAAAATACCCCACATTATTGTAGGGTATTACCTACAAAGTCGGCAGAGCTGACTTTGCAATAAAAACACAATGGTTTCAAACACCAGGACCTGGATACTTTGGCTGGCGGCATCAATGCTATACTGCATACTCACCTACAACCCAGTCTACCAGATACTCCTGCTGTCCGCGCTTCTGTCCATAACAATACGATTTAAACTGTCCATGCGGCAGTACGCGAAGACAGCGTTAATCATGTCTTTGATACCGCTCGCTGTGAACACCCTACTAGTCCACTCGGGGAATACGACAATCTACGAGATACCGAAAAGCCTAAGCATTCTCGGATACGCGGTTCCGATACCTCTCGTCGGCGGCCCGCTCACCGCAGAATCAATCCTGACCGGCCTGGTAATGTCAGTATTCCTGCTGAACATGCTGACGACATTCCAGGCGTTCAACAAGCTGTCCAACCCGGACTCACTGCTCCATCTGATACCCTCTGCCTTCCCGTCAATAGCGTTGACCTCTTCCATAACACTGCGGTTCATACCCTCGGTACTGGAGGACTACAACTCAATCCGCGACGCGCAAGTATCCCGCGGAGTGAGAATGAGCTCCGGCTCTCAAGCAGCCAAAATCAAAAACCAGCTAGGGGTTATAGTACCCACGCTCATAACCTCGCTTGAACGCTCATTCAACATGGCCGAGTCGATGGCGTCCAGAGGCTACTCCAGCGGACGGCGGTCTGTCTTCAAGAGGGAGCAGGCAAGCCAAAGCGACAAGGCGCTCTCCGTACTCTACCTGATTTCAATAATGCTCACACTCTACGCGAGCTATAACGGACTGTTCAACTACTGGCCTTACGACTCCCTCCGGCTGCCTGCGTTATCTGCCTTGGCCCTCGCCCCCTTACTCCTCATCTCCGCTCCAATATTCCTTAAAGATGAAAACGATCGTAAGCGTTGATTCGGCGGCCTACTGGTACCCGGATAGAATTAAGCCGGCTGTTGAAGGTATTAGCCTGGAAATCGCGCAGGGGGAATTCACCATCCTATACGGCTCTTCAGGCTCAGGCAAATCAACGCTTTGCAGGATGCTAAACGGCCTCGTCCCAAAGTACTCCGGAGGCAGGATGATGGGCAAGGTCACGGTAGACGGCCTCGATACCAAATACAACTCCATAAACATTCTTTCCTCGATTGTAGGCATGGTCTTCCAGGACCCTGAAAGCCAGCTTGTGATGGACAAGGTCGAGAATGAAATCGCGTTCGGCCTGGAGAACAAAGGACTTGACGAGTCTGAAATCGCAGAGCGCGTGAAATGGGTTTCGGAAAAGATTAGCGTAGACCATCTGCTCGACAGGAAGAATAGCGAGCTTTCCGGCGGGGAAAAACAGAGGGTCGTGCTGGCGTCAGTGCTTGCCATGAAGCCGAAGGTTTTGGTTCTGGACGAGCCGACCTCGCAGCTTGACATGGAAGCGAGGACGGAATTCATAAGCTTGGTGTCAAAGCTCAACAAGGAAGACGGCCTCACCGTAGTGATGGTCGAACACAGCATAGAGGACGTAATAGGATACGCCGACTACGTCTTCGACCTTGACGCCAAGAAAAAAATGTTGCCCGCCGAGTTCAGGGAAAGACTCCGCAAGCAAAGTCCAGCCAGAAAGCAAAGGAATATACCTCCAAACAAAATCATCGAGGTGAAAAACGTCTCGAAAAATCTTTCAGGACGGAAAGTACTAAAGAACGTAACATTGGACGTCCTGGAAGGCGAATGCCTGGCGATAGTCGGGAGGAACGGAGCAGGAAAGACAACCCTCGTCAAGCACTTCAACGGACTATTGAAGCCGGACGAAGGCAAAGTCATTGTGCTGGGGGCGGACACGTCAAACACTCCAGTCGAAGAGCTCGCAAAACACGTGTCGTACCTGCCGCAGAATCCGTCAGACATGCTATTCTCCGAAACCGTCCGCGAGGAAATCGAGTTCACGCTCAAGCACATGAACGCAAGCGCAGACGTGGACGAAATCATCTCCAAGTTCAACCTGACCGAGCACATCAACGAATACCCCAGAGACCTCAGCGTCGGAGAGAAGCAGAGGCTAGCAATAGCCGCGGTGCTCGTATCCAATCCCAAGGTGGTCGTATTGGACGAGCCTACGCGCGGCATCGATTCAAGCGCAAGAGAACTTCTGGCAAGCACCGTCGAGGCGATGCTGTCTGAGGGGAAGACGCTCGTCCTAGTGACGCAGGATGCGGACTTGGCGAACCGGCTTGCTGACAGGACGGTCAGACTCGAGGGCGGGGTGATTGCGGAATGAAAGCAACCAGAATGCTAAAGTTCGCGTGCCTCACGATAATCGCATTGCTCGTACTTCTATTGTTCCGGCCCTTCGGCGTGACATTCAACTGGGTGATATACTCTCTGTTAATGTCGGCGCTTCTCATAGCGGCGCTCTTCCTGGAGTTCGAGGACAGGAGCTACGACTCCAGGATGATAGCTTTAGTCAGCATGCTCACCGCGATAGTCGTGGCCTCAAGGCAGATGCTCCACGGGATAGAATTCAGCCCAGTATTCTTCATAGTCATACTGGTCGGATACTCCTACGGCTTCATACCAGGATTCACAGTCGGCGCATTGTCCATGTTCCTCTCCAACTTCTTCCTAGGGCAGGGTCCATGGACGCCGTTCCAGATGATAGGCCTCGGCTTCACTGGGGGCCTCGCGTCAATACTCCCTAAATTCCGCAACAGAAAAGCCGAGGTGATAGTCCTCGCGTCATATTCCATCGTCACAGCCTACCTGTACGGCGCGTTCACAGACCTCTTCTCGTGGATAGCGTTCGTTCCACAACACACCATTGAAACATTCCTTGCGATAGTATCGGCTGGGATGCCAGCCAACACCTCAAGGGCTGCCGGAAACATCCTCTTCACCGTTATCCTCGGCCCGCCGCTCCTCAGGGTGTTCGAAAGGTTCAGGAGAAGGTTCACCGTAAAATACATTGATATTCCAAGGAAACAATAAACTAACATGAGGGCTATTGTCCTGCTTGCGGTACTGGCGCTGGCATCCATCGCGATGGCCTATGACTCATCCACCGAATTCCGCGGCATAAAAGTCACCGCCTCGATATACGGCGCCAAATGTTCTGGCAGCGGTTTTTCAATGGAATGCTATGCCAAGCCAGGCGACTTGATAACCCTATCCTACACGCTCGAAAACACCGGCACAGTATACGAGGAGGCGTGCCTTATGGCGCGGCCGTCTAACATAAACATCGAGTCCAGAAGCGGTTTCTCCTACGACAGCAGCTACAACATGTACTGCATGGGCGAGTACTGCAACACCACCTCCAAGGACGAGTGCCTCAAGTCAGTCCCGAACGGCGGCAAGTTGTCGGCGAGATTCGAGTTCAAGAGCCCGACGGACGCGAGAGACTACAACTTCCTCACCACAATATACGTCAAGACCACCTCCGGCAAGGAGGAGTCAAGGCATTCCCACAACTTCCACTCTGTCGAATGCCTCTCCGACGACGACTGCAACGGCAAAGGGTGCGTAAGCTACGCGTGCGGCGGAATCCCTACCACAACGACGTCTACGACCCTGGTTCCGATAAAATACGATTACGACGCCAACAAGACGATGCAGGAGAACGCGCAATCGCTATTGCAGAGCAGCAGGGAATTCTTCGACCGCCTGCCTTTCGCGGCAAAATTCTTCATAGTGTTCTTAACAGGCGCGGCAATACTCTACCTTGCCGACAAGATAATAAAGTAAAGGCTATAGCGAGTTGCATAAGTAATTGAACTTTATTTTTATGCAATTCGCTATATACGCTAGCCATGGGCTAGCGTATGTGACCGAGCTATGCTCGGCCACATATGCGATGGCATAAACAAATACAAAAAGTTCAATAATTTATGTCATCGCCTATAGATGCGTCCCTTAACGTACTCGCCTACCTTCTTTTCGTATTTTTCGTGGATTATTCTTGTCGCCTTGCCAGGGCGTCCGCCGCCTATCGTACTGTCGTTTACTTGAATGACTGGCATTATTTCCGATATGCTGTTTGTCATGAAGACTTCGCTCGATTCCATCAGCCGTTCGAGACTTAAATCCTCCTCCTCCACCTCCAGGCCGGCATCACCCGCAAGCTCTAGCACCGTTTTTCTTGTGATGCCGCGCAGCACGGACTCTGACGACGATGTTACTAGCTTACCCCCTTCGACCATGAAGACGTTCGATGTCGTCGCCTCCGCAACAAAACCAGTTTCGTCCAGTATGAGGGCGTCGTAGAATCCTCTTTCCAAAGCCTCTTTTTTCGCCAGCGCCCTGTCCACGTAGTTGAGCGTCTTCATCCTCGGCGTGAATGAGCGGCCGCTCTGCTTCACGCATTCAGCAACGCATATTCTAACGCCTTTCTCGTATTGGCTGGTGAAGTCCGGCACGTCGTCCGTGATTATGAAGTAGTTCGGCCTCGATTTTCCCCCAAGATTAAGCCGCGGCTTTCCGATGCCGTAAGTGACGGTCAGCCTGACGTAAGCGTCGCTCCTGTCGTTTGCCTTAAGTGTCTTTTGGATTGACTCCTCCATTTCAGATT
>JAPKXP010000001.1 GCA_026394745.1 Candidatus Altarchaeota archaeon | reverse complement strand
AGGGCTCCGATGAAGCTGTTCAACAGATTCTTTGACAGCAAGAGAATCAAGGTTAAGTTCATCGGAGTCCAGGCGAAGCAGACCGGCCTCGGGGAAAAGATGAGCCCTGAAGTAGAGAAAGCAGTTGACGTAGTGTGCGAGAACCTGGGCGTGGGAAAGAGCATGCCTAAACCCTGACGGCGTGGACCCTGCCGTCCTTGACCTCGACCTTGACCAGCGTCTTGACTTCAAACCCCGTCTTCTCCTTCACCAGCTTCTTGCCTACGCCGCGCTCTACCACGCAGACGACGTCCTTCACTATCGCGCCAGCATTCTTGAGCGCCTCAAGCACGACCGCGAACGTTCCGCCGGTGCTGACCACGGAATCGACGACGAGTATCCTGTCGCCCTTCTTCACGCAGTTGATGTAAAGCTTGCCTTTGCCGTAGCCGGTGGACTGGTCCAACGCTATTTCCCCCGGAAGCCAGTACTGCTTCTTACGGACTATGTTAAGCGGCAGGCCCGTCTTCTGCGAGAGTACCGAAGCGATGTGTATTCCCATCGACTCTATCGTGAGGATGTAGTCCACGTCAAGGTCAGACACCCGAGCAATCTCGTCGCAAACTTCGCTCAAAAGCCCGGGGTCGATGAAGGGTATTCCATCAGTCAATGGATGGATGAAGTAGTCGTATTCGCCGCGCTTTATTACAGGACACTCCCTGAAGGACTTTAAGAGTTGGTCTGGCATTACATTACATTATTTTAAGGAAGGTAATATATATTCTATTGGTGATACCATGCTAGTTGAGATAGGATTGCTCTTGGTTACGGTTTCATGGGCCATACAGCTTTACGAGACCAAGTTCAACAACACCAACCTGGACATCAAGTTCGTACTATTGTACACAGTAGGGGTCTTCATACTTGCGATCGACGGCCTGATATCCAACAACTTCTGGACAGGATTCCTGAATGCGGCAATCTGCTTCATCGCCCTCGCAGCAGGCGCTTTCACATTAAAGAGGTGATGCATGGACTCTAAGAAAGCAGCAGTTACCGCAGGGCTCTTCATACTGCTGTGCACATACGGTGAAATCAGGGTCTACGCAGGCAACGCCGTGAAGCTGTTGTTCATCGAGTCGCTTTACAACGGAGTGCTATACTTTGCGGTAGGCATAGTTCTCGCAGCGCTGACGATAGCCGCCTCGGCAGGGCTTTCCGGCTGCTCCATTACGGAAGGGTTCAAGGACTTGATGAGAAACTACCCGCACATGATTGGCGCGATTTTCCTGGGCGCCCTTGTGATAGCTTTCAGGTACGGAATAGTGTTCAGAACCGGCTTCCTCCTATCGTCTGACATGCCAGTAGACCTGTTCCTACTCACGCTCGCCGCAAGAACCGTCGAAATGCTCCTCCTCATGATTTTAGTCTTAGGTGTCATACTGCCCACCATGCTGGAATACTGGAGCAAGTGGACTGCAATATTAACGACAAGCATGATGTACGCGACGCTACAGCTCGGCGAACTATTCGTCTCCCGCGGCTACAGCATTGAAGGCCTGCTATCAAAGGACGTCGCAATGGCGGCAGTGGCGGCAGCACTAATGTACGTGATGCTCTGCTACGCCTACGCGGCGACAAGGAGACTTTGGTTCCCGGCCGGCTTCATAGCGTCATGGACCATAGCAGACTACTTCGTATTCAAGATGATGAGGCCGGACATGACGGCCTACGACAGCACGCTCGACGCAATAGTTTTGGTTGTCCTACTCGTGGCGGTATTTTTTATTGCGAAAAAGATAGTTAATACTGAGGCCAATGAAGGCAAGAAAGAGGAGGCTGACCGGTTCAGGCCTAAACGAAATTGGGTGAAGTGAAATGAGCGTTATAGACGACATAATCGGAAGGTACAATCAGATGGACCCTGTCGAGAGGCAGAACTTCTGGTACGCCGTAATCGGAGCGATACTGGTAATACTGCTCATATTCAAGCTCGGCGACGCCTACGAAACCGTGAGTCGCTACTTGGGGGTAGGCGCGAACGTGACGAAGGAGATTGTGAACAACACAATGGATCTGATTCCGCCAGAAACTTGAGCTATTCTATCTTGTGATTACGAGCCCCCCGTAGCCTACGACCTGACTGTAGTCGCCGGTGGTGTCCCCTGAAGTCATGTACTTGACTAGCTCCGCCTTCCTGGCGCCAAGCTTCTTGCACGCCATTAGGGTAACTGCGACCGGACCGTAGCCGCACATGCTTATGTTCCGGTCGTTCACTTCCTGGAAGAGTTTTTTCGCGTCTAAATCCAGTATGGCTTCTATCGCGGCTCCGTCGTTCTCCTTCGCTGTTCCCAGAGTCTCGTAATGCGTGAAGTCCGTGCTCGCGACTATCATGAAGCTCGACTTTATC
>JAPKXP010000071.1 GCA_026394745.1 Candidatus Altarchaeota archaeon | reverse complement strand
ACGCGCCTGCCGTGCAAAACCAGCGTCATGTTCACCGTACCCCAGTCCTTTTTGGGGATGATTTTTATCAAATCCTGCTCTATCTTGACAGGGTCCGTGTTTTTCGTGAAGCCGAGCCGGTATGAAAGCCTCTTCACGTGCGTGTCGACTGCTATGCCCTCTACGATGCCGTATCCTGCCGTGAGAACTATGTTCGCGGTCTTCCTCGCGACGCCCGGAAGGGTCAGGAGCTCACCCATAGTTTTCGGCACAACGCCGCCGTATTCTGAAAGAATCTTCTGCGCTGCGACCTTGATGTTCCTGGCCTTGTTGCGGTAGAAGCCGGTCGACTTGATTTCCTGCTCGATAGCCTTCAGGTCGGCGTTCGCATAGTCCTCGACCCTACGGTAATTCCGGAACAATCCTTTAGTCACGATGTTGACGCGCTGGTCGGTGCACTGCGCGGAGAGTATCGTGGATACGAGAAGCTCCAGCGGGTTAGAGTACGATAGCTCGACCTTAGGGGAGGGATAACTGCCTTTCAGGGCAGACAGTATTCTCTCCTCATTCATCCTGCTGGAATCCAATTTGCGTGAAAGCTTCAAACTACACTGGAGTAGCGCAGAAGCATCCTATCGGCGTCAAAATAGGCATGCCGCCGACATAGGTCGTCTTATACTGCGTCCTACATACCTTTCCTGAGGAACAAGTCCCGCCGCAAGCAGGCGGCGAGGAAATTGCGCAAGTTGTAATCAAGCCAGGGTTAAGGGTCACGATAGTGGACGCGTGCAACGTGGTGGTAGTTGTAGATGCAGCGACGCACGTGCACCCCGTTGGAGTGATTACCGGCATACCGCCTATCCAGGTTGTAGTGAACTGAGCGGTACACATTTTGCCTGAGGAACATGTTCCCGTGCAGGCTGGCGAGGAGGATATCGTACAGGTGTTGACGATGACTCCAGCGCCAGGCAGCGTCACGCCAACGCAAAGCGTTATGTGGGGCCCTCCGAGGGTCGTAGTCGTGGTCGATGATGTCTTGCATTCACACCCTATCGGCGTTGGAATCCATCCGCTGCTGTATTTGGTTGCGCAGTATTTTCCTGTAGGGCATGTGCCCATGCCGCATAAGCCAAACGCCATATCGCCGCATGGCCCTGAGAAACTGAACAGCGTTGTTGTGGTTACGATGTGGAATCCAACCCATTCGCACGTGCACTTGGGCTTTATGTATTCCCCGTGGAAGGTACACTTGTATCCTAGACTGCAGGCGCCCTTGTTGCATGAAGTCTGTGACGAGGGCATGAGTATGTTAGAGCAAGCTTTAAGCGTCGTTGTCGTGCTTCCGCCGCCCATCGGGCCTGCGGCAACCGTCGTTGTGGTGGCTGCATGCAGGGTAGTCGTTGGGGAAGCTGCTATGGTAGTGGTTGGTGAAGCTGCGGCAATGGTTGTTGTCGAAGATTCAGTCTCCTCCTCAAGGGTAGTAGTTGGTGATACCGAGTGGGTCGTCGTCGGTGAGGCTGGTTGTGTCGTCGCTGTAGCCGGCAGCGTGGTTTGAGTGGCTCCTGAAGGAACTGTAGTCGGCGTTGTGGCGCCGCCTGCAATGGTAGTCTGGGTTACGCCCGCGGGCTGTGTGGTGCCGGTCTCATCGCCTGTGGTGCCTTCATCGCTGTCGCAGATTCCGTTCCTGTTGCGGTCCAGGCAACACTCGTTCCCAATTTGCATGTACGGCGGTCTGCAGAACGGCGTTGTTACAGTCGTCGTGCTGCTTTCTCCGATTGGCAGTTCAACCTTCGCTCCAAGGAATTCAACAGTACATCCGCTCATAAAGACGATAATCCCGACAGATAAAGCTAGTAAAACTTGTTTGCTGTGCCTCATGGTAAACTATTGATTTAGGGTATAAAAAAGTATGCCTAGACCGGTGGAAGGATTAGGAGGTGACATCAGGGATTTCTATCCTGGAGAAATTCAGGCCCCACCGTCTAGAAAGCGTGGTGGTCGATGAATGCCTTAAGGTGGTCGTGGTTGAAGACTTTATGGTGGTCGTAGAGTATGTTCTGAGGGTTGTGGTCGTTGAAGAGCTAGTTGTTATAGTCGTGGTCGGTGTCTTTAACGTTGTGGTTGTGTGGAAGCATTCGCAGTTTCCTGTTCCTGAAGTGGTTATGTTTGTGCCAGGCAAGGTCACAGTCTTGAATAGCAACGCGCACACGCTTCCCGCAGGGCAGATTCCGTTACAGTAGGGCTGTGAATCCCCGCAAGCTTTCGAAGATAATGTGGTTGTCGTTTGCGTTATTAGAACGCAAGAGCAGTACGTTTTCGCATTGCCGTCGCCGCTGTAGGTGCACACGTACCCTTTCCCGCATGTTCCGATGTAGCAGGCGTTTTTAGTCAGAGGCATTATCTCTGGGCAATATTTGAATTCATACAACGTCGTTGTGGTCGACGACGTTGCGTTGATGGCGACATGAATCGTTGTTGAAGTGTAGGGTATCGTGGAACTTGTTGTGTATATCGTAGTCGAAGTGCTCAAGAACCCGTGTAGAGTAGTCGTCGGAGCATTCTGTAACGTGGTCGTTGAGGTATTGGAGGTAGTATACTGGATGGTACTCGTTGGAGCGGTTAGCGTAGTCGTTGAAGTACCTTGGGGGATGGATGTTGAGGTAAAAGGGAGGGTGGTCGTCGAGGCGTTAGCGGACTCTGGGATGGTGGTGCTGGTGGATTCCGGCAGAGTGTTGTTTTCTATCCCCTGGAGCGTTGTGTCCGTGGTGGGTAGCGTAGTCTGCGAGGGGGGTAGCGTGAATTCGGTCTTTGGAATGGTCGTAGTTGCCCCAGACTGTAGGGTTGTGGGTGTTGCTGAAAACGTATTGTCTTCTCCGGATGACGGCTTTAAAGTCGGCGACGGAGATTCAGGCTCCGTGTCTTCCGTCTCATCTCCAGGCGAAGGCTTAGCCTCGAACTTGTCGCATACTCCATTATGGTTGAGGTCAAAGCAGCATTCGTTCCCGACCTTGATTTTCGGCGGCGTGCAAACAACGTTGTACAGGGTCGTCGACGATGCAACGTTATTTTGCCCGCTGTCCGTTATAGACTGGACGGTACACCCGCAGACGAGAGCCAACGCAAGAAAGAGGGGAATGACAGAGAATCTCATTGGGCCCATGTTAATAAATTATGGAAAGTCATTAAAAAACAGTTATCCTAGCCTTGGATGTGGTATTTATAACGCCTCGTCAATTATTTTACGCTAAAAATAATTTTGAGGTGAAAAAACATGGTTAAAGCTTCGTTATTGAAGAGGATTTTGGCATTTCTGATAGACTACGTTGTAGTGGTTGCCTGCATTATGGTCGGGATGCTGATAGCATTCGGCGGCAGCATGGTGATAACAGTATTGGCTGCTGCGATAAAAATGGGCTTCTTGGCTGTATTAGCCCTGCCGATAATGATATTAGGCTGGGCTGTTGCGGTAATATGCTCTGTAGGCTACATGCTGATTAAGGACGGCCTGTTCGGCGGAAGAAGCTTAGGCAAAAAGCTGCTTGGCATGAAAGTAGTAACCAAGGAGGGTAAAGCATGCGACTACAAGAAGTCCCTCTTTAGGAACATCGTCTACGTGATTCCGTTAATGATGTTCGTCGAGCTTATAATGCTTTTCGTAGACAAGGACGGGGAGCGCTTCGGCGACAAGATTGCTGGAACGCAGGTCGTCGAGTAAGCCATATTAAGGCACCCCGCCTTATTTGGCGGGGTCCATGTTCTTCTTTTTATTTTCTTTTCCCCAACAGTTATTAGTCTAAACATGAACTACCATGACATAAAGGTTGTTGAAAAACCTTGGGGGCGGGAGATACACTTTGCCGTGGAGAACGAGTACGTCGGGAAGATTCTTGAGGTGCATAAGGGCCACCGCTTAAGCCACCAGTTCCACGAGAGGAAGAAGGAGACGCTTCACGTCTATGAAGGCAGGATAAGGCTTACTTTAGGTGAGGAGGTGGAGGTGGTCGAGTCGGGCAAGTCGGTTACCATTCCGCCTGGAGTCAACCACAGGATTGAGGCTTTGGACGATGAGGCAGTAATCCTTGAGGTAAGCACTACGGAGCTCGATGACGTGGTGAGGCTTGACGACGACTACGGCAGGCATCATCACGAGCTGCGCCGCAAGTAAAAAGGTGGGAAGCTACGCTATTATTCTGGTGTTGTACTCCCTTGAATAATTCTGGTGTTCTACGTCGTCAGGGTAGTGTTCCGCACTCTGGTTGTAGGGGTATGTGCCCATTGCGTGGAATGGCAGTGGCTCTATCCTGTCGTCTTGCTCGCCTAAAGCCTTCTTGGCGTACTCGTTCTTGAAGTAGGCGTTCGTGTAAAGCATGATGTCCCTCACAAGGCCGTTTTCTACGGCAGGCGGCTGCTCAAACTCCAGCTCAACGTGGTCTCCTAAGGTCATTATCGCGTATTTGTCGTCTTCTGCTGACAGCAGTTCGGTTACGTCGCCGTACCTTGTGGCATTGCCGGAATAGTACTTTGTGATTCTTATCGTATGCTGTAGGATGGCTTTGATTGGTTCATATCGGGTTATCAGCACTTTTTCCGGCTCGTCCATGCTAGTGTCGACCGCGAAGTAGTCTAGGTCGACGTCGCCGTAGTGTAGTGAAAGGATTATCACGTAGTCGTCTGCATCCTTCAGGAAATCGGTCATGTCAACGATTCCGATCCTCGCCTCGCCGTGCGGCACGACGAAATTCTGTTTGACCCACGCCCCATTCTTCTTGACGCTTATGGTGTTCTCTATGGGCCTGCTGAATCCTGCCTCGTTGTTGAACTTTGTCTTTGAGTTGATTATGAACTTTATTCTTGGCGCGTTCCTGAGGTCTCCGAGGTCTATCGTGAAGTTTTCATAGTATCTTCCGTCGTCTTTCCTGGCGTAGTCCTTGTCGACTTTGCTTATCTTGTTTAGCACGTCCATGCCATCGTCTGCGATAGCAGATGCCGGAAGCTTTTCATCGCGTGCTGTGTAGACCTTGAAGCCTTCAGGACGGTCCATCCCCATGAAACCCCACTGCGGGCTGTATACTTCCATGTCTGGGGGATGGTCTAGAGTCCATAGCCCGACTTCGTCCGTGTAGCTTACTTCGTCAGGTACTTGAGCCAGGCGTACCCTGTATTTCCCGCCGTCTGGCTTCATCAGGCCTTCAGGTATAATCACGTAGTCTTTGGAGTCTGGGACGTAGAATCCGTTGACTCCCGTGCGCGTGTAATCTGGCAGCGCCATTATGCCTGGTCCGTTTATGTCTGAGACGAAGTTGTATGAGCTGCCGTCCCAGACGTACACGTAGGGGCAGCTGAACGAGTCTATGTACTGTGTTCGGGCTGGTGTTCTGGAGCCGCGGATGGTTCCAGTGTCCTTTTTAGTCACTATCTTACCCCCGATATTTACTTGGTAGGTTATGGTTGCGCTCATGGTGTAGGGTGTTCCGGTTATTGCGGTGGTTGTGCCTCCGCTGAAGGCGTCGTTTCCGGGGAATTCCGGCGGGCAGCTTACTGCACTAACCAGGAATGTGCTGCCTTTAGGTGCAAGCAGGCAGTAGGAGACTCCAGTAGGACACTGATTGTTGGCACCCCAGGAAGTACCCGTTTTAGAACCACCGCTATAGTATATCGCAACTCCTCTGGGTGCAGTCTGGAACAGGCCATTGCCAGGCTTGTCGGTGACGCTAACAGCCCCGCACGGGGCGGTTGAACTGCTGTCATAGACGTCTATGTCAGTGATGGCTATGTCCACGCCTGCATTATTGGTGAAAACACAATTTAACGGAGCTTCATCCCACGCGCCTAAAGGGCCGCCCATTCCAACGCATGGCGTTGACGGGCTGCATCTTGCCTCATCGCGACTGCATGAGGCTAGCATGGGCTTCAGCACGCTGAACCCTGAGGACGTCATAGGCGTGCCGCCGAAGTTGAAGAGTCCTAGGCGCCACATGGCGATGCCCACAACCATTATGACTATTATAGCCCAGCCATAGGTCATCAGATACTCCATAGCACCCTGACCGCGCTTTGACATGGTTAACAATAGGGGAGAGTGAATAAAAATATCTCATGAAGAAATACTTTTTACCTAAAGATATACTCCGCTGAAGGTCCCTACAGACGTGAACTCTACAGTAGAGTCTCCGTCAGGAATAGAGTTCGCCTGTTCAAAATCGCTTGCATTCGACTGTCCTGAAGGAGTCTTGCTCCATGACGCCGTCTGAGCTAACATCCGAGCCTTCTTTGTGGTGGTCATGGTAATGTAGGCTACAATCTTGTAGGACTTGCCCACGCGAGCCCCGCTGGCGGCGCATTCCCCGGCATTCAGGTTGAATCTGTCGCCTGGATTCAAGGTAATGGGGAATTTGGTGGTTACCGTGCAATTGCCCTTTGAGTTGAGGTTGTTCAATGACACAGCAGTCACGGTAGCGGGGTCTGCAGCGGAGTTGATGAACTCTGCTTTGAAGGCGCCTTCAAAAGTCAGTTCACCGAGGCCTACTGGAGTTACAACGACGAAATTATTTGAAGGCGCGACTTGTGGTGTGCTGAACAGGCCTCCATCGCTTAAGTTAATCCCTTGGAGATATTGGAATCCGTCAACCAACCAAAACAACAGGATAATGCCTACGATTGTTATCAGGTATTCCTTAAGGCCTAACTCCTTCTTATTCTGCATCTTGATTCTAATTGATACTTCAAGATAGTAGTATAATATTAGATGTTACGAATGGGTTGATAAATATGTGCCGCTTTTCGCCGTCAATTGTAGTATAGATGGAATTTTTAAGTTAGGTAACGTCAATAGGTATATGGCATCTGGTTTTAGGGTATTCATTGTTTTGATTTTACTTTGCGCTGCATCATCGCTAGCGAATGCCGACGTTTGTTTCGTCGGAGACAATCCAGGTCTTCTTTCGCTGGTTTCGTCCTACGACAACGTTTCCATGCAGGTCCAAGACATTTACGAGTTCAATGCCACGTTGAAGAGTTTCAGCGGAAGGTGCGGGTGGATCCTTGTCTATGTTGGAGCGCCGTCGAACGGCTCCAGCCTCAGCAAGGCCACGAGGATTATTTCGTCTTTGTCGAATTACCTGGATGTCGTGTGGTCCGGGTATCCGCCTGAGCTTACGTGCGTGAGTTCTGCAGTTCCGGGAGAGAAGGAGGTTCAGTCCGGCGTGGTAAGGGTGGCGGGGATTGCAGATGCAGAGGAGAACGTCAGCGCTCTAAAGTTTTACTCAGTGCAGAAGCAGATGAACGTCATGGAAATAGGTTTCTTAAGCCATGATGGAGTCAACGAGACGGTAGTATACGAGACCAACGAAAAGAGTATCAAGTACTTCTCGTATGACTTGAGCGAGACGCCGGGAATCGTCAAGGCGGTTGCGTTGAACTATAGGGGGGTGCCAATCTGGACTTTCACTCCGTCGAACATCTCGTACGGCAGTAATGAGGGCGGGGGCCTGCTCGACAAGTTCAGTATGGCAGACTATCTTCTGATGGCGTCGCTTCTTGCGATAGGATTCCTTATGTCTTATATCGCACGCTTAAGGAGGATTGCGCGCGAGAAGTCTGGCGATAAGTAGTGGAATAGAATGGAGGATGTTCTAGCTGCGGCGTTGATTGGCTTGTCTGTGAGCC
>JAPKXP010000102.1 GCA_026394745.1 Candidatus Altarchaeota archaeon | reverse complement strand
GGGGGATTTGAACCCCCATCGGTCGGTCACTTCGAACGTTTGTCTAGGCATTTTAGAGCCTATGACCGGCTTTTTGTTCTTCACCGCCCTGCATGGCAGGGCTCAGCGCTCCAGTTTCTTTCTTTTTTCGTGAACGTTTTTTCTTTCTTCGCAAGAAAGAAAAAAGGTTCGCTGGAGCCGACTAGGATGCCGAGTTACCCCACAGCCCCTTTGGTTTTTGTGGTGTATTTATACCAAAAGTCGCAGAGATGGATGCAAGTATTTGCGACTTTTGTATAAATACTGCAGCCTTTAGGCTGCAGATATTTATTGCGTAAGCGTGTTTTAAAAGTATTTTATTGTGGTGTTATGGGTGGGTTTATTTGTATTATGCCTGTTGTGTGTATGAGTAGGACTAGTATTGTGGTTGTTAGGACTACGGGCAGGTAGGGGTAGGCTCCTGCTTGTCCAAATGGTTTTAGTATGGGGTTTAGTAGTTCTCCTGTTATCAGGAGTAGGATTAGTGTGGCTATGATGTATGCGGGGGTTAGCGTGGATATTAGTGCTGTTATTGCTGCTATGTCCATGAGGCTTATGTTGAAGTGTATTTTCTGGTTGGTTGCGGTTACTGCGAATGCGAGTATTATCAGCCATTTGGCTGCGAGTACTGTTGCCGGCATTGCTCCCGTCATGGATAGGTAGAGGTCGTAGAAGAACATTAGGCCTGCGTAGACTGCCCAGACTTCGGCGAAGTCTTGTTGGGCTGCCATCCTGCGTAGGTCGCTTAGGGAGGCGACTGTGAATGAGCCGAGGAGGAATATGAGTCCGTGGAAGTTGATTGCTGTGATTGATTGGGTGATTATTTCGGTTAATTCCATTTTTATTGCAAAGTCGGCTTTTTTATGCAGACTTTGTAATTAATAATCCGCCCTACCTGGCGGATTATTTTTATTTGTTGTTTTTAGATATTAGATATTGTTGTTGATAAGAATGAATTTCGTAAAGGATTTTTTTGTCGGGAGTCCGGAGGATTGGGTTCACCAGAGGTTTGTCAGGTACGGGAGGGGCGTGTTTGACGGGCCTGTTTTGGAGGCTAAGGTGGGTAAGGTGATTAAGGTTTCTGGTAGCGAGGAGTACTGCAACATCGTTGGCTTCGTTGTGGTGGATTCCTGCCCTGGCTTGTTTAGCGTTTCCGGGTCTGTTGTCGGTAAGAGCGATTTTCGGGGTTTGTTGAAGGATGCTAGCGTTCCTTTCAAGGACAAGTCGAAGAAGGGTGTTTACACGGTCGAGGTCTCGGGCGAACTTTCGTCTGACGCGTTGAAGAAGGTTTATTTGTCGTCTGGAGACGCCGCTGTTCTGCTGACACTCAAGTCCGTAGGCAATAAGGATTATGGTATGAAGTGCAAGAAGAAGCTGCCGAAGCCGGGGGGGAAGAAGGATTCCGACTTCTTCACGGCGAGCATGGGATTGGATGCGTTAAAGAAGCTGAGGGCGGAAGTGTTCTTCGACGTCCCGGCGGACTTTGCTGAGGCTGGGATAGAGCACAAGAAGGACCCTGCAAGGGTTAGGATTGAAGCGAAGCGCAAGGGCGTGATAGAAAGGAAGGTCGTCACCGACGGTAGGGAAACCGCTTCCAAAAAAGACTTTATAGTCTGAGGTGTCGCCCTCCTCTAAACCCCCCTGATTCACTGATCGATTAATATCTTCTACTCTCCTCGGAGGTGACCCTCAAGGGAGGGCTTTATTGAATACTGAATGCAGGCTAATATACCTTTTTAAGCCACTATTCAAATATTTTTTGGACTACTTGTTGGGGTGATTTCAAATGGATTGTAAGATTAGGTCTGTTAAAGCACGTGAAGTTTTGGATTCCAGGGGAAACCCTACTGTCGAAGTCGACTTGACTGTTTCAAATGGATTGTTCAGGGCTATGGTCCCTTCCGGCGCAAGCACTGGACAGCATGAGGCATTGGAGCTTCGCGACGGAGACAAGGGGAGGTACGACGGCAAGGGCGTCTTGAAGGCTGTTGAGAACGCCAACAAGGTTATCGCTCCGAAGGTTTTGGGGATGGACTGCACCAAGCAGTACGAGCTCGACGACTTGATGATTAAGCTTGACGGAACCGAGACTAAGAGCAAGCTTGGCGCGAACGCCATCTTGGGAGTCAGCATGGCGGCCTGCAAGGCTGCTGCGGCATGCCAGGGCAAGCCTTTGTACGCTTATGTCGCGGGGATTTCAGGCTCGAATGGAGTGACACTCCCGGTTCCGCAATTGAACGTCATAAACGGCGGAAAGCATGCAGGCAAGGAGAACGACATTCAGGAGAACATGTACATGCCAGTCGGCGCAAAATCCTTTACTGAAGCGATTAGGATGGGCGCTGAGACGTACCACATACTCAAGAAGATGCTTAAGGAGAAGTACGGCGTCCACGCCATACACCTCGGCGACGAAGGCGGGTTCGTTCCTCCGATAAACACGCCGCAGGAGAGGCTTGAGCTTATGGTCAAAGCAGCTGAGAAGGCTGGATACGGCAAGGAGATGGCGATAGCCCTCGACCCGGCGTCATCCGAATTCTACTACAAGGACGGCGGTTACTACATGATAGGCGAGAGGAAGTATTCCGCAGGCGAGATGGTGGACTTCTACGCTGACTTGTGCAAGACGTTCAACATCGTGTCTATTGAGGACGGGATGGCAGAGGATGACTGGGATGGGTGGGTTGAGATGACGAAAAAATTGGGTGGTAAAATCCAGGTTATGGGTGACGACAAGGCATGCAACGCCCTCCTCTTGAAGGTCAACCAGATTGGCTCGATAAAGGAGTCTATCGAGGCTGCGAAGATGAGCTTCGACGCTGGCTGGGGGGTTACGGTAAGCCACAGGTCCGGTGAGACTGAGGATAGTTTCATAGCAGACTTGGTTGTCGGACTAGAGTGCGGTCAGATTAAGACTGGGGCTCCGGCAAGGAGTGAGCGACTCGCCAAATACAACCAGCTCATAAGGATTGAGGAGGAGCTTGGCGGCAGAGGCAGGTATGCTGGAGTCAACTTCAGGAAGCGCGTCTGAGTTTCAAGATGGCTTCTAGCTCTAGGAGGCTGAAAGGTAAGGCCAGCGGCGAAAGCTCGTTTACTCTAGATTACAGGAAGGCTGTTTCTTTCGCTGCGGTCGCTGCGGTATTGGTCTTCGGCCTCGTAGGCCTTCTTGAGTTCCAGGATGAATATTTGGGGTTCGGGGAGAAGGTTGTATCGACCTCCTTCTTTTTTGTGCTGTGCTTTGGCTTAGGCTACACTCTGATAAAGCTTTCCCGCGTCGCCAACGAGATTAAGGACAGGCTGGAATATATGGTGATAATTTTTGGCTTGGGTCTTAGCGTATTTCCCATAGTCGCGGTTATCATCAACACGGTGAGAGTGCCGCTCGCCTGGTGGGTTTTTCTTTTACTCAGCGTTCCGGTGCCTCTGAAGGACATTTTAATGTCGTGGGGGCAGGTCAGGAAAGGCATCCTGGATTTCACGAGGGATTTGAGGAGGCAGGATACTACGGTAATGTTGGCCATACTGACTGCGGCGGTCGTCTTCATCATATTCGTGAAATCTTCCTTCGCAATCCCGTACATGCCAGACAGCGACCCCTGGCAGCACATCATAGGAGTAAAGTACGTTTCAATAGCAGAGACGTACGACAAGCCCGTGGGACTTTACGTTTCGCACTACATAGCGCCTTATCCTCCGGCTCTCGACACGCTACTGGGGATTATTAAGCAGCTTAACTCCTCGGTCTACTGGACTGTAAAGTTCTTCAGCCAGATTATCATAGCCTCGGGCCTGGTGTTCTGCTACTTCTTCGTTAAAGAGCTGACGGGAAACAAGAGGCTTGCGCTGCTTTCAGTCTTATTCCTCGCGGTAACGCCCCCGTTCCTAAGCCACATCACGTGGGCTCACGCCTACAGCGTAGTACAGTTCTTCCCACTCTTCTACTTCGTGGAGAAAGCAAGGAAGAACGGCTCGTGGAGCGTCCCGGCAATCGCCTGCCTCGCGAGCTCGCTTCTAATTCAACCGTTGTTCACGCTAGCGAGCGGAATATTCTACATGATATACTGCGGAGTCCATCTGATTTACGACAGAACCCTGTTCAAGCGGCTGATAACGATAGGAGTTGCCGGACTGCTGTTAGCCCTCATTTACTGGATTCCTCAGACGTACTTCGTCGAGAAGGACACTAAAGGCGAGGGACTCCAGCACTTCAACGACATAAAAAGCCTGAACCTGCACTTGGGCGCAGCAGGAACAGACCGAGTCTACAACCTGGACGACTTCATATTCGTGGACAGCGGCAGCGCAGACATATTCACGCACAAGGGCCTGGGCCTGGCCTACGTGCTGCTTATTCTAGCTGCCTTGCTCCTGCCGTTGTTAGGCAGGAAATACGCCGTGTTGAACAATGAGTCGAACGCGCTCCTGATAGCGTGGACTGCGTTCATATTCATCGCCATGGAGTCGTGGGCTCTTCCCATCTCGATATACCCGTACCGCTTCTGGGGCATACTGCCGCTTACCGCATCAATACTGGCCGCAATCGGACTGCTGGCTGCAGACAAAGTATTATCAAGCATGAAGGAAGTTAAGACAATCGTACTCGCGATCATCGTCGTCGGAGTACTCTACGGCTCGGCGTATCCAAGATTCGTCGTGCAGACCGCGCACTGGCCGCCGGGACCGCAATGGAACACGAACGAACAGTTGACCGGCTACCTCGCGCTACACGCGCTCAAGCCCGACACCAGAGTCTACGGCTACTGCATGGCGGACTACAGCGTCATGGGCTTCGACATGCTAGACTTCCCGTGGGACTACGAAGTCGACGCCTTCAGGAAGAGGATGGCAGACAAAGTAGGCGTGAACGAGATGTACGCTTTCCTGAAGAAGAAGAACTACGAGTACGTGATATTCGACAGCGGGTGCGTCACAAGATGCCAGGAATACAAGAACCTGTACGGAAAGGAAACGCAAACGTGCCTCGACAACGTGAACGCGCTCCTGAACGAGACTGCATACTCGCAAAGCTTCACGCTAGCTCAAGGAAACCAAGGATTCATGATATTCAAGATAAATTAGATTTATCTTCTCCTGCGCTTCTTCTGACGCTTAAGCCTCTGCTGCTCCTGAAGCTCTAAGAGGTAAGGCTGGGGCTCAGACTTGGAGACGAACTCCTCGAGCGGTATG
>JAPKXP010000128.1 GCA_026394745.1 Candidatus Altarchaeota archaeon | reverse complement strand
GGCATACTAAAGGCCGCTGGCGTCGAAGTGAACGAAGCCCGCGTGAAGGCCTTGGTTGCGTCGCTTGACGGAGTCAACATCGACGAGGCTATCTCGAAGAGCGTTGTCGCGGCAGCACCTGTCGCAGCAGCGCCAGCCGGTGGAGATGCTAAGGCAGACAAGAAGGAGGAGAAGAAGGACGACAAGAAGTCCGAGGAAGAGGCTGCAGGCGGCCTGGCCGCCCTGTTCGGCTGATTCCTTCATCTATTTTTTTTCTGTTTTATTTCGACTTTGGATTTTAATTTGCATTCACTAATCTATGATGATGAGAAGGTACCTGGTCTTATTGCTTCTGGCAGGCATGGTTTTCGTGAGCGGCTGCCTTCCAGGGATTCCTGGTTCAAGGCAGCAGACCACCCAGACGACGCAGCCTAAGGTCTATGTGACGCCCTGCAGGATTTTGGAGAACAACACGATGCTCATGGTAACGTCCAACGGCATAAACGAGAAGCAGGTGGGCGCCGCGCTCGTTGATTATTATCCAGATGACTTTAGCACTCCGGGGGTTAACATAAACTCGACGTACTCGATGAAGTGCCACTGGGCTTACAAGGTCGGAGAGACCGAGAGGCGGCTTTACTGCGACGGCAAGTACAAGGCTCCGGAGTTCGACGAGTTTAAGGTCATAAAGAGGTACGTTTGGAAGGAGTTCACGATAGGGTTTAACGTCGAAGAGCACGTGCTTGGCACATGGGTCGAAGAGAGTGGCGTCAAGCATGAGAACGAGAGGGTCTATTACCTGCGCGTCAGTGAGTTGAAGTCGACTTGCTATGTGGCTTGATGTTCGTTTTAGCTCATCCTCATGTAAACCAGGTATAGGACGATTGTTATCACAGCTACTGCTGCTATCATCTTGAGTAGTGTTTCAGCGTCGACTATCTTTTTTATGTTGGATGACTCCTTCACGGAAATTTGGACGTAGTTTGAGTCCACGGAGTGGTATGCGCCTTCCGAGTCCGAGTATGTGGTGACTGCCTTGGACGAAAGCTCCACTGGCGACAGCGCTTGTAGGGTGTATGTGAACGAGGCCGTAGAGTTTTTAGGCAGGTGTCCGTAGTACGCTATCTGGGAGCCGTTGGTAACGTTGAAGCTGCCTATTAGGTAGTCTTCGATGGTCACGTTGAAGGCGTCGTATTTGCCGTCCACTCGAATCGTCACTGTGACTTCCGCCTTGTCGCGGACTAGCAGGTCGGCGTCGGACACTTTTTTGGCGAGAAACACCTTTGGCAGGGGGTATTCGACGGTGTAGTCGGTGACTTCTATAACGCCGGTGTAGTTGTTTCCGTCTCTGTCTTGGAACGCTGTCACGCCAAGTTCCGTCGAGTTTACCGTCCCGATTTTGTTGCAGGCGATTGTGTACCGGTATCTCGTGGCGTCTGCTTCCTTTATTAGCTCGAATTCCGCTATCCTCGAGCCGTTGACTATCCAAGCCTTCGGGGGTATGTAGTCTACTGCAGTGATGTTGTAGGCTGCTTTCGAGCCGACGTTGGAGAGTATTACCGTCACGTTGACCTGCTCTCCGGGGCCGACATTATAGTTCGACAATACCTTGGTGGCTATGATTTTGGGGTTTAGTTCGACGTACTTGATTAGCAGGTACACGTTCTTAACCTGGAAGTCGTCGTAGTTGACTTTGTCTTCAGTGCAGGTTTCTATAGTCATCGTGTTCTCTCCCTTCTTGAGGATGCCGCCTGGCACCGGTATTGAGCATGTGAACCAGTCGTCGGGGCTGTGGTGGCAGATGCTGCCGACCTTGACGTCGTTAATCTTGAGGGTGTTGCATATGTTGTTGACTTGGTACACGTCCATGAACATGGTCGCATCGTCTACGTTTCCGCGAAGATTGAATGTGGACTCGAATTTCTTCCTTCCCTCAGGTTCAGGCCATTCCATGTTTATGTTGTCGCCCAGGTGTATGGTCTTCAGCATGAAGTCGAACCGGTAGTAGGTTTGGTTTCCGACCGTCACTTGGGAGTAGAAGTCGTAGGCCGACGCAGTTGACGTGAACAGCAGCAGGGTTAATGCTAGGGCTATGCTGAATGGTCTCATGATGTAAAAAGATATGTAAAAAGCCCTATTAAGAGTAAAAAGAGGCTTATTCTCGTATCATGCCGAGGGCGAACTCTATGTCGAAGGGCTTCATGCCGTACTCCTCAGACAGGGAGGTTATCTTGTCCAGGTACCTTAGGTAGTCTTCTATGCTGTATTCGCCCCTCTTCTCCTTGTGCACGACGGGAAGGCCGAAGTGCCTTTGCAGGACTGACAGGGAGTCCGGACTCATTATCGCGTATTTGTACGGGTTCTGGAACGCGAGGATGGAGGAGGATATTATGATTCCTACGCCGCTAAGCCTCTTTAAAGCCCGCAGCTTCTCGGCTAGGACAGGCTCCTTGAGCGCCCTTGAGGTTATCTCGTACGTCTGGGGGTTCTTGAAGTCGTGCTGTATCCGGTTGAACTTCAGTATGTGTTTTATGTCGTCTTCGGTAAAGCTTTGCTTGCCTTGAAACTTCTGTAAAATCTC
>JAPKXP010000006.1 GCA_026394745.1 Candidatus Altarchaeota archaeon | reverse complement strand
AGCACTTCCATGGTGTCCGCTGTACCTGCCGCTGACGTGATTGCGCGGGAGCTTGTTTTCGGCATCGTGAGGCCTGCGGCAGTCATGATTGGAACCAAAAGCATGGTGGTCCTGTTTCCTGCGACGCCGCCGATACAGTGCTTGTCTACGGTCTCTGGTCCGAAGTCTATGGTCTCGCCGGTCTCGACTATTGATGTTGTCAAGGATACTGTCTCGTCCATGTCGTAGCCCTTTATGTAGGCGCCGACGACAAATGCTGTTAGTTCTATGTCGCTGAGGTTGTTGTCGACTATGTCCTGGACCACGTCCCTTATCTCGTAGCCGTGGAGGTGTTCGCCCTTCATCTTCTTCTTGATGAACTCTACGCTCTTGGGCTTTGAAGCTGGAATGATGTCGACGACGTCCCCGTCCTTTACCTTGAGGGCCTCCATGACCTCCTCGAATATGCCGACTTCACCGGGTTTGACGAACGACGTTGTGGAGTCGATGATTGCGGTTATCGAGCATGAAGCTTCCTTACAGATTGTGATTCTGTCGCCTATGTGCACCCCTAGCTCGTCCATGTCCTCTTTGTTCAGGACTACTATGGGTTTGCCTGTCTCGACCGGGTAAAACCTGACTTTGATGTTCATGGTAGAGAATTACCCCGGCAAAAATATAAATCAAAGGTTTATTAATATCAGGCTTCGCGAAGCTCCCGGTATTTCAGGTCTAGTTTACGTTCTTGCACGATGGCGTCCAGTATCCCGCCGATCTTCACCTGCCTTGTGAAGTAGTCTGCCAATCGCAGCGGGTAAAGTTGCGGGTGTAGGAGGTCGTCTTCGAGAGTCCACAGGAAAGCGAGCTTGTTTAGGTCGTCCTCGAATCCTTTTTTGTTGAACTCCCAGCGGACCGTCATGGGCGCGCCGACGCCCGATGGCGTGTGGGTGAGCTTTTTCGCAGGCAGCTTGACGTAGCAGACGTATACTCCGTCGCGCTCGTCGACGACGTATTCCATGGGGTCGAGAGCGACGTCGAACAGGAGCATGTTGGTGTAGTCGAACCCGAGCTCGCGCGAGAGATCCGTCGCGTGGGAGTCTTCAGCCATCCCCACGAGGTTTTCGCGCTTCATCAGGTCTTTCAGGGCCTTCAAAGCCTTTTGCGTCTCCGGGAAGTCCTCGCCTTTCTTACGGAGGTTCTGCAGGTTTGTGAGGATGCTTCCGTCCAGCAACACGTAGTCTACGCTTTTCCCCTCGACTGACACTTCCTCGACGCACTTCGTGAGGAAGCTTAGCTCGCTTTGCACTCTCATCGAGTTGGCTCTGGAGTCGACTTCGGAGTAGGGTACTATGGACCCGAACTTTATGTCGCTTGAGTACAGGAGGTCCCGGTAGATTATCTTGCCGTGGCCGGAAAGGGTGTCAGGATATTCTCTGCCGTCGAAGACGCCGTAGACGCAAGTGGAGTGGACGCCCCAAAGCGCGTGGTACCTTAGCTCCCTGACGGCATTCGATGAGTCGCCGCAGATTATTCCGAGTTCCCCGCTAATTTCGGGTTTAGTTTTAACTTCCTTGACCTCGCAGCCGTGAGAGGATAACAGCGACCGTAGACTGTCCTTCTCCAGGTCTCTTCCGGACGCAAGGTCGACCGTATGGAACATATCCTCAATGAGGGAGTAATCCACGTCGAAGAACGGCTTCACTGGCTTCATGACAGGAACGCCTATTCAGGCGAGTATATGCGAAGCTCCCTCTCAAGCAGGTGGACCATCTGGTTGTCGAGGGCTGAGGGGTCGACGCCGATAAGCATCTTGGACGAAGTCGTTTTGGGTTATCAGGTACTCTATGCCTTCAAGGAACACTATGCTGCTATCGCTCTTTGCTATGAACTCCTTCATTATCTCTGATAGGCCGACCAGGTCTGCCGGGTTTATCGCGTACTTGTATTCGCGGTCGCGGCTGAGCCAGAATATCGGAGTCTTCCTCAGTCCCAGCTCGTCGCGGATTTTAGGGGGATACTTCCGGGTTATGTACAATCCTGCTTCGCTGTGCATGACAAGGTCCATGAACACGTCTATCGCAAAAAGCCTTGATCCGTAGGACTCTTTGATCATGTACATGTAGCCTTTCTCGAGCTTGAACTTGGCTTCAGAGTCGACGCCTTCCTCGACCTGCGGCACTACGGGAGTGAGCTTGAACTTGAAGCCTGGCACCCCCCTTATGGAAACGTATAGCAGGTATGAGCCGACGGTGACGCTTATTGCGATTATCGTCCTCGACAGGGTTCCTATGAACGCTAGGGTGCCTGTGTCGAAAATGAATAGCCGGTTTAGGCCGCCGAATGCTATCTGCGACTTGCTGAACAGCAGGACTATGCCTGAAATGTTCAACAGGAGTATCATTATGACGGACATGAAAATCCACATCCAGCCGACGCCTTCCCTGCCGGAGATGTGTATCCTCCTTAGGAGCTTAACCCAGTAGAGGGCGGCGATGAAGGACACGAGTATTGCTATTATGTTTAGTAGAAGGTCTGTTGGGGGGACTCCGAGGGTATTCTCTATGAGGGAGATGTCGGCTATCTTTAGCATGTTAACCATATAAATATTCGGGTAGCATATATAAAACCTCATGAAGGCCATGATATTCGATTTTGACGGTACTCTGGTCGACTCGGTAGAGTGCATTTGGAAGGAGTACAGCAGGGTCATGAAGCTTCTTAACCTTCCTAAGGTCGGATACAGGGAGTTCACCAAGCACCTGGGGAAGCCGTGGGACCAGGTCTTGAATGGCATGTGGCCTGACATAGACATGGAGGAATTCAACAGGCACTATAAGGTCGACGCCGAGAAGGTTGCTCCGATAGCAAGGGTTTCCGCTGCTTTGGAGGAGCTTTCAGGTGATTACCTGCTTGCGATATTGACCTCAAGGGGCGAGAGGACGCTTAGGATGCACATGGAGAGGGTCGGCATGAAGCCCGGACTTTTCAAGGCGATAATGCACAAGGACAACCTGAGGAATCACAAGCCAGACCCGAGGGCGATTGAGGAGACTTGCAGGGCGCTTGGCGTCGGTAAGAGCGAAGTAGTCTATGTAGGGGATTCGGTCATTGACGCGGAGTGCGCGAGCAATGCGGGCGTAAGTTTCGTCGGAGTCCTCAGCGGCGGCGCGAGCAGGGGGGATTTTAATGCTGTTGGCGTAGACTGCGTGATAGAAAGCATAGCCGAGCTTCCTGCGCTTCTCAGAGTGAGGAGAGGATGCAGTTGACTTCCTTTGCTTCAGCGTCGGTTCTGAATCCGACGTCTGAAAAGTGCGTTCTCCTGAACTTGAATCCCCTGGACTCCAGAGTCCTTTGGAGCGAATCCATCTTCGGGACTGGCTTACCTAGCTTGCTGCAGAGCTTGTGCATGTCGAAGAACGGCGTCGTCTCGTCCTGTTCGGCTGATACTGTTTCTATTAGCCTGGCTGACTGAGCCTTTGAATTGAATTCCCCGGAACCGAGTGTTTCTTTCATCATGCCGCACAACTCTTTGTCGGCGTAGACGCCGTTCCATAGCGGCCCGAAAGTCGAGAGTTCTCCTCCGCAGGAGCATTCCGCTTCAAGTTCATTCAGGCTTCGATATCTCCGGTCAAGGCATTTTCGGCAATACTGCATGAACGACACTTTCTTCCCGGTTTCCCTCACCGCGCTGTTCCGTGTGTCGACCTGGAGGTAAGTTCGCATGTAGTGCATGGTCGAGTGCGAGAACAGGAAGCGAACCCCCAGCTCGTTCCTCAATGCGCTTCTTGCTATGAACCCGAGCAGTATTCGCAGTCCAGCTTCAGAATAGAAGTCAGTCCTCAACGACAATGCGTCGTACTTCCGGACGCAAGCTCGAGGGTAACTACCGCAAAGAGCGCTCGTGTCTGTAGCGCACACTCCAAGGAAACCGCGGCCTGTAAGCGCCTGCAGCGCGGACTCGACGAATCGCACGGGAGGGCCGAACGGGTCCACGTCAATGAAGTCGAAACGCCCGCCTCCCAGGAGAGCTAGAGCGTCCATGCTCTCGACTGAAACCTTGACCTTGTTCAAGGACGCATTCTTCTTGATTAACTCCACCGCCCTCGGATTCATGTCGTTCAATGTGACTTCAACGCCGGCCTCTTTTGCAACCCTGACTCCGCGCGCCCCGCTCCCTGCAAGCAAATCGCAGAAGGACTTTGGCTCAAGGATCCTGCACAATACGACGCTAAGGTCGCGGTTCAGCTCCATCACAGGATTATAGAAAACAGGATTCTTCTTGGAAAGCTTATCCTCCCTAGGAACCAAAAGCCTTGTCGAACCCTCAACAACCTCAAAGAAAACCATCGTTAAGTTTAGGACGGTATAAAACAATAATCAATAGTACCGACGATAATAGTAGGTCGAATACCGACAGGCTCGATGCGTATGTGATATGCGGCGAAAGCGAAAACTACGATGAGTATTAGAGCCTTCAACACCAGCTTTCTGTCGGACCAAAACTCCACGTTAAAACCCCTTCCTATTCAGAACCCTTCTCAGCCACGACGCAGTTGTTCTCCCACTTGGGCGCAAGCTTCTTAAGCTTTTCGCGGAAGCCCTTGCATTCCGCGGGCTTTCCGTCCTTGCGGGTGACATTCTTCATGTCGACGACGTAATGCGTCTCCTTAGTCTCGGGAATGTCCTTAAGCTTCCTGCTG
>JAPKXP010000020.1 GCA_026394745.1 Candidatus Altarchaeota archaeon | reverse complement strand
AGCTTGCAGTTTTCCACGCCGCGTATTGAGGATAGATTATTGTAGAGCTGGATGACCTTTTTACCGCTTCCGGATACTATCAGTACTTCCACGCACTCTGAGTGCGAGACATGGGAGTGCATCACCGCCTTTATCACCGAGCCGTAGTCGTGCTGCGCCCCGGTTAGCGTGCGGGTGACGTCGCCGACGTGGTGGTCGTAAACGTATGTTATGCTGCCTACGAACAACCCAGCCTGCGCTTTCCACCGGTTCTGCGCTATGAAGTCGGTTACGGCGTCAGCTATAGCCTTGCTGCGGCTTTCGTAGCCGATTTCCAGGAGGGTCCTGTCGAACCTATCGACCAATCTTGAGGGCAGGGAGACGCCGAACCTCGTTACACGGTCCACATTATGATATGTGTCATGAAAAGATAAAAGGTGGCATGGAGTTATGCGTTTTTAACCAGGACGAGCCAATAATCATACTCAAAATGGCAGAAAAGAGGAATATAGTGTCCAAGTTCCTGGACAAACTCGACAAGAAGGTCGAGGAGAAGTCGAAGAAGAAGGGCTGCGGATGCTGCTGCAGCTCAGGCGAGTGCGGTAAGGAGTGAAGATGCTCCAGGAGGCAGTCGACTACATAGTCTACGGGCTCCTCGGCCTTGACGCCTCGTCGAAATTAGGGCAGACTCTGAACTTTTTCGTTTACGACTCGGTCAAGATTCTGTTTCTTTTGTTTTTCATGATTATGGCCATCGGGTTCCTGCGCACTTTCATACCCCAGCATAGGATTAAGGGGTGGCTCAGCCACACGAGATTCGGGATAGGCCACTTCCTAGCATCAGTCTTCGGGGCGATAACGCCGTTCTGCTCGTGCTCTTCGATACCGATTTTCATGAGCTTCATCAAGGCCGGCGTCCCACTCGGCATAACGTTCTCGTTCCTGACGACGTCTCCGATAATCAACGAGTACCTTGTCGTGCTGATGCTCGGTTTCTTCGGATGGAAGATTACTCTCGCCTACGTGGCAAGCGGGATATTCATAGGGACGCTCACTGGCCTCGTGATGGACAGGTTGAGCCTGGAGAAGTATCTGGAGAAGGACATGACTGCAGGCGACGAAAAGGAGGTGGAGTGCAGGACGCTCAAGTCCAGGGTTTTGTTCGGCTACTCTGAGGCTAAGTCTATTGTCACCAAACTTTGGATGTGGGTTCTAGTCGGCGTAGGGATAGGCGCAGGCATACACGGCTTCATACCTGAGGAGACTATTCAAGCGATGATAAGCGCGGGGGGAATTTTTACTGTGCCGATAGCGACTATTATCGGAGTTCCGTTGTACGCGAGCTGCGCGGCAATAGTGCCGATAGCGGTCGTCTTGTTCCAGAAGGGCGTGCCGCTTGGAACCGCGCTCGCCTTCATGATGGCGACGTCGGCATTAAGCCTTCCTGAGGCAGTCATACTCCGGAGGGTGATGAAGATACACCTGATACTCACATTCTTCGGCATAGTGACAGCAGCCATAATATTCACAGGATACTTGTTCAACTTCCTGCAGAACGCTCTCGTCTAGTTAAAATGAAGGTCACTCCAGTCGCTTTCGAAAGCTTGGGCGTTCGTAGTATGGCGACTCTTGTGGAGGCTGGCGAAAGGAAATTCTTTATCGACCCCAGCGCAGCATTGGGTCCTTCAAGGTACGGTCTTCCGCCGGCTAGGGAGGAGCTTTCCGCCTTGGAGGAGTCTAAGAAGAGGATTCATGACCTGGCGGCAGGGTCGGACGTGCTCGTAATCACGCACTATCATTACGACCACCACGACCCAGACGAAGACTTTTACGGTGGGAAGATTGTGCTCGCCAAGGACATTGAAGGGAACATAAATTACAGCCAGAAAGGGCGCGGCAGGTATTTCAAAGAGCAGGTTGGCGGCGTATGCGACCTGCAGTATGCGGACGGCAGGGAATTTGAATTCAACAATGTGAAGGTCGCGTTTTCTAAGCCTTTCCCGCACGGCCCTGAAGGAAGCAGGCTGGGCTTCGTCTTGATGTGCGCGATTGACGACGGGAAGGAGAGGCTGGTCTTCAGCTCGGACGTGCAGGGTCCGGTCTCGGACGAATCTAGAGACTGGATTATCGAAGCGAAGCCTGACCTGCTGGTTATGGACGGCCCGCCCACGTACTTCCTCGGCTACAAGTTCAGCGTCGAAAACATGGAGAAGGCGAAAGAGAACACGCTAAAGATAATTAACGAGACCGGTTGCGAACTTATTCTGGAGCACCACATTCTAAGGGACCTGAAGTACAAGGAGCGTTTCGCGGAGGTGTACGACACGGGCAATGCGAAGACCGCTGCCGAGTACCTCGGCGTCGAAAACAAACTACTGGAGATGCATAGGAAGGAGCTTTGGGGCACTGAAAAGCCAAACTACAGCATGATGCCGCTGCAGAAGGGCGTCAAGTACGACTAGGTTTTCAGGAAGCGTTCTACTATCCCTGGACGAACTCGTGGAATCCGAGCGAATCCTTCCGGAAGTTCATGTCCACGATTAAAATCATTTCGCAACCAGCCTCGCCTTTTTTATCATGAGAGTGCCTGAATTGCCTTTCGCGTTCGCCTGCGACTCGACTATCTCAATCCTCTTTTTGAAGAAAGGCGCGTCAAGGACGGTGGTCTCAATCTCGCCGCCTTCGCCTGACGGACTAATCTTGTATTTCTCCCGGAGATTCAGTAGTTCAGATATCACCTGCAGGTCTATCCTTTTTTCCAGAGCGGGTTAAAGCACCATAAATCCAGCTTGCCGCATATCCTCTGAATCCTCTCCGCCTGGTAGACCGACTCGATTGCGCCGGTGACCACGCCCTCAATGCGGTACCTGCTCTTGGCCTCAAGCACCGCCTTCTCCAAATCCTTGAGCTCCTCCTCCTTCACGCCGGAAGTGCGCTCCTGCACGATGGGAATTTCCATCGCCTCAGCCTGCATCCTCGTGAGGTCTATGTTGGGGGTGTGGAACATGTAGCTTTCCTTGTTTTCTGAAATCACCGTTATCAGGCAGACGACCTCCTCCTTTTCCATCGCCTTCTGGAGCGCGTAGGTCGAGTCCTTGCCCCCTGAAAAAAGAACGCCAATCCTCATGCTTTGCTCACTTCAGAAGCCATCCGATAAGTCCCTTGTCCTTAAGCTCGCTTTCCGCTAGCTTGGCGAGACGCTCCTGCTCCTGGCTGATGACTTCCAGCTGCTCGCCGATGAACTGCTGTACTTCGCTGTCGCATTCGCACTGCGAAGCCAGCTGTCCGAGCTCCTGAATCTTGGCCTGGTTGGCGCTGACGGTGCGGTTAAGGTCTGCCGCAGCCTTCTCGTCCCCGCCGAAAAACAGGCGCATAAGCCCGGACCTCGAAAGAATCGCTTTTTCATTCTGCATCGTCGAGTCGACTGAACCGTCGATGCCCAACGCTAGATTGGAGACCCGCGGGCCGATTTCACCGGTGGCATTTTGGATGTCGGCTATCGTCTGGGCCGCCATCCTCACGCGGTACTGGTTCATGAAGATTGTCTTCTCGCCCTCGGTGAGTCCGGCAAGCTGCCCCTCGTCCAGACGCTTCTTGTTTTTAGCGGACGGCAGGACGTCAGACTTGTACCTCCACAGGATATAAGTCCTCACTTTGGATATCTCCACGAGGTCTTGAGGGGTCAGGTTCATCTGATTTTGCTTGCTTTCGACTATACGCTGTAGTCCCTCCAAGGATAGGTTGCGGTACTGCACCCAGTTGTCGCTTAATTTGGTTTCTGTCGATGTCATGTTCTGGCCGGAGGTCACATTCTCCGGGATATTCATGCTGTTGAGCAGGGTAATCGCGTAAGCCAGCTCAACCTTCTGTTCTTCGCTCAAGTTTGTGTACGCCTGCATCTGCCATACCAGCTGCTGGAGTTCGGAGCCTGACATGTTCAGGAATTTCGCCGGGTCGAATGCGTTTCCGCCCGTTAAGTTCGAATAGCCGGAGGGTGTGGTGGCATTCAGCTTAAGGAGGCGCTCGGACTCCAGAATCGCCTTAATCTCGTCCTCAGTGAGGTTCTGGAACCTCCTCCTGTTGGTGCCGTTGAATTGGAGGGAAGTGTTGATGGGCTGCATGGTAGCCACAGGAACTTTAGATAGGTTTAAAGGCTGCATGGTAGCCACAGGAACTTCGGACGAATTCGTTGCCTGACCCTCGCTAGCGTTAACGTCTAGACTACTGGAATCGCCCGAGCCCTCAGGGCCTTCGGCAAATGCAGCTTGCGAAAGCAGGAGTAAAGCAAGTAACAATGCTATTTGTGTTCTCATCTTAGACTACCTCTGATTATATGAATTATATGAACTGCAGACTTAATATTTCGATATAATTAACCTTGTTTTACCTATTCTTGTTCATGGAGCCGCCGGCGGACTTTAATGCCTACCACAGCAGGATTCTAGGCTTGGAATTCATGAACTTCATGAGCTATATCGGCAGGCCCCTGGGCAGGTACAGCATCAGGGTCAACACCTTGAAGTCCAGCGAGAGGGACGTCACGCGGTTCCTGCGGGAGAATCATGTGGACTACGGCAGGATACCTTGGTGCCCGGACGGCCTTTGGGTGAGCTCGAACGAACTGGATACCCTGGAACACCAGTTGGGATACTATTACATACAAGACGCCTCGTCGATGATTCCTGCGGAAGCGCTTGACCCGAAGCCAGGCGAGAGAGTATTGGACCTGTGCGCATCGCCCGGAAGCAAGACCACGCAGATTGCAGCAAAGATGGGAAACAGGGGCGTTCTCGTCGCCAACGAGCCGAACTACACCAGGCTACGCGGCCTCGTCTACAACATACAGCGGTGCGGCATCATGAACTGCGTCATCACCAAGAGGGACGGCTGCAGCTACTCAAAGTTCGGCGAGAAATTCGCTAGGGTGCTGGTTGACGCGCCTTGCAGCGACGTAGGGACCGTCAGGCGTAATCCCTTCGCGCTAAAGTTCTGGAGCGTTGAGAGGATACGGAAGCTTTCAAACCTGCAAAGGAAGCTCGCGCTCGAAGGATTCAGGATGCTGGAGAAAGGCGGGACTATGGTGTACTCCACCTGCACGACTTCCGTAGAGGAGAACGAGACGGTCGTGGAGAGCGTACTCGACGGATTCAAGGACGCGCGGCTCGAAGAGATAAGGTTGGACGGGCTCAAGTCCATGCCAGGGCTTACCGAGAGAACCAGAAAATGCGTGAGGGTCCTGCCGCAGCACAACGACACAGACAGCTTTTTCATAGCCAAGGTGGTGAAGAATGGCTGATATCCTAGACGAACCAGGGAAAGCCGAAGTGCTGCAGAGAATCAACGATTACTACGGCAGCAGGTTCAGCACGGAACACAGGCTGCTGGCGAAAAAGGAGCGTGAAGGGGAAAAGATATTCATCTACTCAGGAAGCGAACTCCCAACCATCCCTGCAGAATGGATTGGCATGCACATCGCCACGATAAGCCAGGATGCAATCGAACTGTCGATTGAAGGCGCCCAGACCGTAGGCGCGACCGCCTCAAGGAACGTCGTCGAGATAAGGAGGGAGGACGCGGAAAAACTCATGAAAGGACTGGACTTGGAGTACGCCGGAGACTTGAGAGGCTGCGTGATACTCAAGCACGCTGGAAAGCCCATCTGCACCTGCAGGGCGGATGAGGGAATGATAGTAAACACGATACCCCTGTCAAGAAGAACGGAAAGATACAAAAAAGAGGAGAAAGTAGAGTAAAAACCCTACGTGGACTCCTGCTTCTTAGCCTTTGGCTTATCCTGCGTTGGAGCGCTTCTGCCTTCGGCGTCGGCCTTCCTCTTCACCAGGAAGTAGTATATCACGGCGCCAATCCAGTTGGTCAGAGCGAGGATTAGAATCCACACTATCTTCTCGTTCTGGTCCTTGAACTCCCTTTTCACGCAGTCAATCAGCATTATACCTTTGAAGTGAGTATCTTCATTTGCTTACCTCCAGCACCAATTCAACTATCCTGTTGCTGTAGCCCCACTCGTTGTCGTACCAGCTTAAAACCTTCACCATGTTGCCTATGACCATCGTGGCCGAGGCGTCGAACACGCTGGACGCCGGATTTCCTATAACGTCGCTCGACACAATCGGGTCTTCAGTGTACTCGAGAATGCCCTTCAGGTATCCTTCGCTCGCCTCCTTCATGGCCTTGTTGATTTCTTCGACAGTAGCCTCCGTCTTGAGTATGGCCACGAGGTCTACGAGGCTTCCGTCAGCGACAGGAACCCGGACCGCGATGCCGTCCAGCTTGCCCTTCAACTCCGGAATGACCTTGCCGGTCGCCTTCGCAGCGCCGGTGGAAGTCGGGATGATGTTGAGCGCGGCGGCGCGAGCCCTCCGCAAATCCTTGTGCGGGGCGTCCATCAGACGCTGGTCTGACGTGTATCCGTGTATGGTGGTCATTAACCCCTTCTCCAGGCCGAACCTGTCGGCTAGGACGCGGACTACCGGAACAAGGCAGTTTGTAGTGCAGGAGGCGTTGTCTAGGACTGTCGACTTGCCGTCGGGCTTGTTGACCCCG
>JAPKXP010000083.1 GCA_026394745.1 Candidatus Altarchaeota archaeon | reverse complement strand
TCCACAAAGCCGAAGAGGGAGTATGTGGGTGTAGTCGGCGACATGGTCGGCGCATGGAGTGCCCTCAGAGACAAGGGCACGAAAGTCGAGGCAGCGCAAGGAGGAGAACAAGCTCCGGCAGCTGGAGCAGCGGCTTCAGCTCCAGCAGGGACTCCGTCGGCTCCTGAAGCCGGAGGGGAAGCAAAGCCTGCGCCAGGCGAGCAACTACAGTTCGACTTCATGAAGGAGGAGGCTCCTGCCGCAGGAGGAGCGGCTTCGCCCCAGGCATCAGCCCCTGCAGCGCCAGCAGAAAAGGAGCCTGATAGATCAGGCGACAGAAGCCCTGAAGAGGCTGAAAAAGCAAGGGAAAGGCAGACTCTAAAGGAGTCCATAATGGGCGGGCGCGGCAGGAAGCATAAGGGCGTGTTCGAGGAACTGGAGGAGATGATGGAGGATACGACCCCAGAAGAGGCCGCCCAGAAGAGGACGCAGGGCAGAAGGAGATAGCTTATTTCTTAACTGCGCAAACTGACACGAAATTCTTTAGTATGTCGAAGCCCTGCGGCGTGTGATGCACTTCAGGATGGAACTGGACGCCGTAAATCCTCTTGGCTTTGTGCTTCATCGCTTCTACGGCGCAAACATCGGACTTGGCGAGTAGTATGAAGTCTTCGGGAAGCTTTGAGACCTCGTCCCTGTGGGACTCCCAGACTACGAGATTCTTCCCGACGCCCTTAAACAAGTCGTCCTCCTCAAGAACCTCGATTTCGACCGCAGCATACTCGCCGCTTTCGCCGCGCTTTACTTCCCCGCCGAACGCCCTCCCGATTATCTGGTGCCCGAGGCATATGCCAAGCACAGGCAGGCCGGAGTCTATGAACCCGCGGAAGTCTCCAAGAATCCCTTCGTCGTCGTAGACGCTGTAAGGCCCGCCGCTCAGTACAATGGCCTCAGGATTCATGTCCTTTACCTCACGTAGTGGCGTGGAGTATGGGACAATCTTGCTTTCCACTCCAATCTCGCGCAGAGACCTCCATATCCTGTGCACGTACTGGCCTTTGTAGTCTACAATCGCTATCATTTTTACGTAAGGATTTGATTGAATATTATAGTCTTCGGCGGATATAAGTAATATCATGGAAGAACGGCCGAGGATACTTCTCGTGGCTCCAGCGTACTACAGCCTCTTCAATGTGGACAAGGAGCCGTTCATACCTCTCGGCCTGCTTTACGTCGCAGGAATGCTGAAGAGCGCAGGGTATGCCGTCAGAGTGTACGACATGGACGTCTCGTTCAGCTCCTTTAGGAGGGGCGCGGGCATGCACGCTTCCGAGTTCGACTACGGAACGTACAGGAGTTCTCTTGACAACAGCATGCACTACTCGTGGGTGAACCTTAGGGGGGTAATCAAGGAGTACAGGCCGGACGTGGTCGGCGTCGGCTCGACAGTCATGACTTACTCGTCTGCCTTGAAGACCGCGCAGGCGGTTAAGGAGATGGACGGGGAAGTGAAGATTGTGGCTGGAGGCGTTTATCCCACGCTGAACCCGGACGGCTACTTGAACGCAGGATTCGACGCGGTGGTGAGGGGCGAGGGCGACTACAGCATGCTGGAGCTGGTTCAGTCTGTTGAAGACGGGGGCGTTCTGGACTCTGTTGAAGGCGTGTCGTTCAGGGATGATGGCGTAATCACGCACAACAGTGGCCATAAGATGGTGGAGGACTTGGACGAGCTTCCTTTCCCAGCGAGGGATTCCATAGCCGGACGGGAGCAGTACAATCCCGCGTGGATGGGCAACGTCGTATCCGGCAGGGGCTGTCCTTTCAGATGCCACTTCTGCTCCTGCAACACCGTTTGGGGTGGAATGCACAGGTTCAGGAGTCCTGAGAATTTTGTGGACGAGATACAAAGCGTTAGAAAAGAGTTCGGAACCAAGCTTTTTTACTTCGAGGACGACACGTTCTACTTTGACGAAGAACGCGTTTGGAGGATTTGCGAGCTCATCAGGGAGGGGAATCTGGATATAAAGTGGAACTGTCTGATGAGGGGGAACAATGTGGACGCGGACCTGGTGAAGGAGATGAAGAAGGCTGGTCTGGTCAGCGTTTCAATCGGCGTTGAGTCCGGAAGCCAGGAGATGCTGGACAGGATGAACAAGGGCATACGCGTCGAAGACGTCCGTGAGGAGATAAAGACGCTCAATGAACTTGGCATCGACGTGAGGACTAATTTCATGATAGGCTATCCCGGTGAGACGAAGGAGACTCTCGCCGAGACTGAAGCGCTCATCAGCGAGCTTGACACAAAGTACACCGTCGAATTGTTCGGGCCTCTGCCCGGAACTGAAGTCTACGGGAGGCTTGAGAAGGAAGGCAAGATGCTTGAACACGAAATTGATGATTACAACGACTATTACAAGCCCATATTCCAGCTCGACTCCTTGGAGTGGGACTATCTAGTGAAAAAACACGTCCAGCTCAGGGAGAAGGCGAAACGGAGGCTTCACGCAAGATGAAGGAACTGGTGGTCTTGAAGGTGGGCGGAAGCCTTTGCATCTCCAAGAGCACGTTGAAAAAATTGTGTAAAACAATTGAAGATGCGTCCAAGAACGCTAAAATCGTTATCGTGCCCGGCGGAGGCGCGCTTGCGGACGAAGTAAGGCGCATCGACGCAGAATTAAAACTTCCCTCGGAGGTATCGCACGAGATGGCGCTATACGCGTGCGACCAAAATGGTCTAGCAATTGCGTCAATGCTCAGAGGGTTTGGGATTGCCAGGAGACTTGCGGAATGCAGGGGAAAGACGGTGCTTTTGCCCAGGGATACTGTGATGAAATCCGGTCTCCCGGCCTCGTGGGACTTGACCTCAGACTCGATTGCAGCTTACGTCTCAGGCAGATTGAAAGCCAAAAGGCTGGTAAAGCTAACCGACGTTGACGGTCTTTACGCAAGAGACCCTAAAAAGGCTAGCAACGCAAGTATGATTCGGAACACGACAGCGACGAAAGTAGGTAGGATGAAGGAAAAGTGCGTTGACAAGCACTTCCCAGGAATCCTCAGGAGATATAACATAACATGCCACATAATTAACGGAAGAAGACCGGAGAGACTCACTGAATTGATGACAGAAGGCTCGACAGAGTGCACGACAATAACCCCAGAATGAAGTTTTTAGTAAGCCCAAGGGATGCGAGAGAAGCAATCGAAGCGATATCAGGAGGAGCGGACATAATAGACATAAAGAACCCCCGTGAAGGCTCGCTCGGAGCGAACTTTCCTTGGGCGATAAAGGAGATAGTCTCATTAAGGAAAGGAAGTATGGAGTTCAGCGCCACAGTAGGAGACCTGCCGAACCTTCCGGGGACCGCGTCGCTTGCCGCATTAGGAGCCGCCTCATGCGGAGTAGACTACGTTAAGGCGGGATTATACGGCGTAAAGGACGCCAAGGAGGCATCATTCATGTGCGATGCGGTAGTCAAGGCCGTGAAAGGCTTTGACAGGAACATCAAGGTTGTTATTGCAGGATACGCAGACTATTTGAACGTAGGCTCGATAAGCCCGAAAGAGCTCCCGGAGATAGCAAGCAGGACTAAGGCGGACTACGTGATGATAGACACAGCAAGAAAAGACGGGAGGACTCTCCTAGACCACATGGATGAGGCTGATTTGCGCGATTTCACAAAAAAAGCCCACGACAAAGGACTGAAAGTCGCGTTAGGCGGCTCGCTAGACAAGACGCACGTTCAGATGCTGAAAAAGATTGGAGTTGATGTTCTTGGAGTCCGAGGCGCGGTTTGCGACGGCGACCGGATGAACGGAAGCATCAGCGCCGTGAAGGTGAGGGAACTCCGTAAGCTTGTCGCAGGTGATTGAAAATCAGGACAATACCGGTAATAGACATCAAGGACGGGATTGCAGTCAAGGCTGTGCGGGGCGAAAGGGATTCTTACAAGCCGCTTTCCACGAGAGTATGCGGTTCATGCGAGCCGGCGGACGTCGCAAGAGCGTACAAACTTATGGGCTTCCAGGAGGTCTATGTTGCGGACCTGGACGCTATAACAGGGAAGGGAGTTGACTACAGTAGGCTGGAACCCGTGAAGGAGTCCGGGTTGAATGTGATGGCGGACATAGGAGTAAAGACGATGGAACAAGTTAGACAACTCGACTCCATCGGCGTGACGCCGATAATAGGCTCCGAGTCCTTAGAATCCATGGGATTCCTAAACGAAGCTTCAAGATACAAAATAATCTTCAGCATAGACACGAAGAAGGGCGTCCTAATGAACAAACTGGACATGAATCTAGACCGACTATTTGACGAGCTCAAGTCCTACGACAGGATAACGGAGTACATACTACTCGACCTTGCGGATGTCGGCACTGAAGGCGGGCCGAACGTGAAGCTGTGCGAAAAAGCCGTCGGACGACTGGATTCAATCGTGATATACGGCGGAGGAATCAGGAACTCAGCGGACGTGACAAAACTGCTTGAGATGGGAATTTCAGGAGTACTCGTCGGCTCGGCAATACACTCCGGGAGGATTACCTCACTTGACGTTAAGAAGCTTCTTTCCAGCTAAGACGGCAACCGCAAAACTCGGGGTCGCGACCTCGACGCCGGAACCGAAAAGCTCTCCGACAGACACGACCTTCTTGAACCCGGCCTTCTCTGCCGCGGCCTTCGCAAGGAAACCCGCGCACAATCCCGTGACGACTACGGGAGGCTTAGTCTTGAAGCGGGACTTGTTGTCCAGATAAACCCGTTTTATAGCCTCTGAAATCTGCCTAAGCTGCTCATCATAGAGCTGGCGGGCTACGTCCACTATGACATCCCTTGAAAGCAGCTTGTCATCGGCGCAAACAAGATGAGCGAGCCTCGTGTAAGCCTCCTCAGGACTGCTGTAGCCGAGGAACGCACCCAAGTAAGTCCTGTACGTGAGAGAATTGATGTTGCCGAGTATGTAGTGCACGTCACCAGCAGTGCAGAAGTATTCGCTGGAAACCATGGTCTCGGAGCCGTCGACCGAAACCTTAGGCATTATGCAGCCTGCGTGAGTGTTTATGCCCCCGGTGTACACCAGGTTCCCTGAAGCGAGGCGCTCGTGGTCGAAGCGGCTCTCGTTTACAGGATGCCCTCCTGCGATAGGGATTACATCAGTGGTCGTGCTGCCCGCGTCCACCATGATGCAGTCGCCTGCCACGTGCCTGCCGACGAAAAGGGAGGAAGCCACCCAGTTGCTGGCGACGACCTCGTAAGGGTCTTTCATGTCGTTTAGGTTCACCATTCCGCCGTCAAGCTTCATCCAGTAGACCGGCTCCTTGAAGAATCCGAGTATCTTCTGCCTGAAGTAGCCTATGCCGTCTGAAAGGCGGGGGAACACTATCCCATATTCGCCGGTTGTGGTGACGCCGACGACGTCGAAGCCCTCCTTAAAGTCGCTCTTGAAGGCCTTGAAGGAGTCGGTGAAGTCTTTCAAGAGCATTGGCTTGTTTGAGTAGTGCCTAAAACGGAATTCGCCGGAACTGCTAACGGAAACAGCGGTAATCTTGACGTTCGCCCCGCCAATGTCCAGCCCAAGGGATATTACCTCACTCATCGGAAACAACCTTCTTGCCCCGCGCCTGGGGTATAATTCTATTCCTTCCCTTAAAGTCCTTATCCAACTCCACACCATCCTGCAGTCGGTCCAAGAAAACCGCGAGCGCAGCGACCTCGCTGTGCGGCTGGCCGCCCACCGCAACGTTGTAGTCCACCATGCCGTAGACTTCGGAAGGCACCTTCTGGCCGCCGATGATTATGAGCTTGTCTCCCTTAAGCTTCCTAATCTCAGGAAGCACTCCGTTTAGGTTGAGTCCGTACATCGTCAAGTGAATCTTCAATCCTGAAAAGCCTTTCACGAACGTTTTCCAGTTCTTTATATACTCCACCTGAAAGCCGCCGCCCCAGCTCTCGCAAACCGCCTCAATACTATCCTTCACGTCCGAATCCTGCACGTCAAAAACAATCTTGTCCGCACCGAAAGCCCGGGATGTGAGCGCAACATGCGTGCTCAAACGCTTGTCCCTCGCGAACCGATGCCCCAGGCGAAGAACGATTATTGACATCTCAAACCTCCGGAATCATTATAACGCCAGACTCGTCCCCGACCTCCCTAGTCTGCTTCTCCAAGTGCAGGAAGCCTGTCACCGCAGCCAAAACCGCGTCAAGCTCGTCCCTAGAGAGGATACGGTCGCTGACGCTCCCGCGGATTCCAAGCGACATCATGCTCTTCTGCATCCCGAAATCGTTCTTACTGTACACTCCAAGAATCTTCGCGGACGCGGTGGAAAAAACCTCTATGAACTTAACGTTAATGCCACGCAGCTTTACAGCGAAAGCGCTGCCGCGCCTCGCAAGAACCTCCATACCACGCAAAGTCACCGGAAGAGCGCCGTACCCGTGCAAAAGCTCGTCACACTTCCTGTTCACGCCCGAAAAAATAAGCGGCGCATCAACAGCAACAAGATCAGGAGCCGTCTTCATAACCTCGGAAAGAATATCCTCGTCGGAATAAAGAATCCTAGTCTCGACAGACTTCACGCCATCCTCGACAGAAAGAACACAGTAGCCGGACTCGTTCTTGGGAT